>JAGUWZ010000009.1 GCA_020062065.1 Candidatus Omnitrophota bacterium | reverse complement strand
CTAGAAGCACCGCCTCGCTTTTCCGCTATAACCTTTTTTTTGTTTCCCTCATCTTTACTTGTAAGTATTTCTTTGGTTTGTAATAAGTTGCCTTCATACGAGTCTTCCTCTTTTGCTTCCTGAGTGATGGCTTCCGTTATCATGTCTGTACTGATACCAAACACTGCCGCCTTTTGGTCCACTGGGCTGGAAGAAAGATAAATGTATTGCTCTGCCTCTCCATGTATTAGGGCGTTGGTAGCAACTTCAGTTCTGTCCCATTTGTTCTCCCTGTCCATTGCCCAGTAGCGACCCATAATATCAGCAATAATCCCTACGCCTAACTCATCGCATTTCTGTTGAATAGCATCAAGATATTCCTTAGCACTCATAGGTGCAGTATCTCTGCCATCCAAGAAAGCATGGATAGCTACTTGGTTTTTCTTTAATCCAATTTCTTTAGCAATCTTAAGTGTAGCAAACCAGTGTTCCATTGAAGAGTGCACATTTCCATCAGAAAGAAGCCCGCAGATATGAAATGTCTTACCTTTATCTCTTGCCTCTTGCATCGCTTTTCTAATAACCGCATTTTTAAAAAACGAGTCGTCGGAAATAGCCTCGTCTATTTGTTCGCATGCTGTCTTTAATTTCCTTCCTGCGCCTATTTCTCTATGCCCGGTTTCTGAACTTGGAACTTCTGAGGTTTTAAGCGTAGTGTGTGGATATTGTCTTAAATAGCTATCCATATTAGGAGTTTTAGCTTGAGCAATCGCGTTTCCAAAGGTCTCTTCCCTTAAACCCCAACCATCCAAAACAATACTTAATATTTTATTATATTTATTTTCCACAGGGCTAATGATCAAACTTTCTTGGTCCATTTCAGGTGGTTTCTGGATGTCTCGCAACTGTAATAAAGTAGGAGCAATGTTTATTAAACTGCCTTTTTCTCTGAACTTTATTTCCTTTTCTTTTGAACCAATGATAATAAAGGGAACCGGATTTGTAGTATGGTTAGTATTGGCGCTGCCATCCTTATTTAACATCTGCTCAGCATTTCCATGGTCAGCAAAAATCAACACCAGATAACCCTGCTTCTTAGCTTCTTCAACTAACCTGCCAAGATTAAAATCTACTGCTTCAACTCCTTTTATGGCAGCAGGAATATCTCCAGTGTGCCCAAGCATATCCGCATTCGCATAATTAAGGAAGATGTCTTCATAACCTTTGCTCATATCCTCAATCACAGCATCAGTCAATTCTTTTGCGCGCATCTCTGGTTTTAAGTTATAGGTTGCCACTTTATGCGAAGAAATAAGACCATGTTCCTCATATTTTCCTTTTGGTCTTTCTCCGTTTAAAAAATAGGTTGCATGCTTAATCTTAGCATCCTCAGCTCTTCTCATCTGGTGAATACCATTCTGCGTAAGCACCTGGCCATAGGTATTCTCTAAGGGCAGTGACTTTAAAACAACAGGAAAAGGAAATCTCTCATCATAAGGAGTCATAGTAATTATTTTTAAATCCTTTGGTGCATTGCTTCTATCAACTACACCTGCGCGGTCATCATAATCCTGTCCTGTGAGCCAGTGAGTTAACTGACGCGGCCTGTCCGTGCGAAAATTAATTGAAAACACAACATCTCCATCCTTAATTCTACCTATGGGATTGCCATTTTTATCAACTGCAACAACCGGCAGGACAAACTCATCGCCAATAGATTTACCCCCAAATCTTTCTATTACTTTTTTATACGCAGTATCCAAAATATCACTGACATTCTTTACTGGCATAACTTGAGTCATCGTCATTGGATTAGAAGAGATCGATCTATCTATTTTCTCCCTTTCCCGTGCGTCAATTTCCGCTAAGCGATCTTCTTTAACTGCGCGAATTTCCTGCACATGGTCTCCTGATTTTAATCCATAAGCATTCGTGCCTGCAGCAAGTTCAGCTATAGAAACTTCATTCTCTTTTGGCTCTGCTTCCTTAGAACGATGCGATACTACCCACTCTATTCCATGCTTAGCAGCGAGTCGAATCACTCCTAAGGTTCCTAAGTAGCCTTTCGCAAAATCATCTATACCTGTGGTTAAAAATCCATTCTGGTTTAGCTTAATAAGAATACCTAACCTTTTTGTTACTCTATCATCTGATCCAATAAATTGTCTCTTTCTGAGTAGATTAATAAATCTGAGGAATCGACCAGCTTGAGTAACAGTAAGATCATCAGTAATCACCATAACTTTATCTCCGATTGCCTCGATAAGAGCCATCCAGCCATCCCAATCGTTCTCGCCTAAGCCGTCTTCAAGAGAGTCAATAGGATACTTATTACTCCAATCAGTGTATATTTGGATTAACTCTTTAGAAGTAATCTGACGACCCTCAAAATTATAAAAATTATCATAACCTTCCACAAGCATGGAGGTAGCTGCTGAATCCAAAGCCAAAGCTACGGTCCCTGGCTCTTTAGAGGTGGATGGTATATATCCTGCATTCTTAATTGCCGCAATAAGGCAATTTAAGACAAACTCATGCACCCCGACTTTTTGGTCTCTTAAACCAAGGATGTCTAAATTCCGTAAATCTTGAATATCTTTATAGCTCTCTGTCTCCTGATAAATTTCCTTTAGTCTGTCAATTGTTAAGTTTTCTATTTTGTATCCACCTTCTTTACCGCGCAAACTGCCTATGCCTCTGTCATTGGGATTAGCTTTTAAACCTAATGCTTGGTAAATAAGACCGAGTTGTCTATCTATTTGATCAGCCATTTTGTTCGCTTCAGCAGTAGTATTGCCAGAAGGCACTACCATAAATTCCTGCATATCCAGGCTATTCTCTGCGTGCTCACCACCATTAGTGATATTGTATTGTATTTTTGTTTTGGG
>JAGUWZ010000010.1 GCA_020062065.1 Candidatus Omnitrophota bacterium | reverse complement strand
TTTGTTTTAATGAACTTATAAAATCGGGTTTTATTGACTCCATGCAATGTCTGCCTAATTCTTTTGCTTCAGTTGAAACCAAGTATTTGGCAGCAATAATCTCGTCGGTGTTTATGTCATCGCCAAATTTATGAGCTTTGCCTTTGATTACCATATATAGATAGGTTAAATGACTTCTGCTGGATGCGTAATCTTTCCCGTTATAGCTGAGGCTATAGCTACAGCCGGGCTTGCTAAATACACAAATGATTTAGGGCTTCCCATACGTCCGATAAAATTCCGGTTTGTCGTTGCCAAACAGACTTCGCCTTCAGCCAAAATTCCCATATGTCCGCCCAGACACGGTCCACAGGTCGGAGTTGAAACAACCGCTCCTGCCTTAACAAATGTTTCAATAAACCCTTGTTTTATGCCATCCAGATAAATTTTCTGTGTTGCCGGTATAACGATAAGCCGCAATCCCTTTTTGACTGTTTTTCCTTTAAGAATCTCTGCTGCAATACGCAGATCCGAAAGTCTGCCGTTTGTGCAGGAACCGATTACGACCTGGTCAAGTTTAATGCCGCTTAATTCAGAAACTGGTTTTACGTTGCTGGGTAGATGAGGACCCGCAACCTGGGGCTCTAAATTCGTCACATCCCATTCGTATATCCTCTGGTATCGAGCATCTTCATCGCTCTTTAAATCAGCTGACAGCTGACAACTGACAGCTGACAGCTTTTTTCTGGTGTTCTGAAGACCTATGCGCTGGTGCTCCTTTAGATATTCCCATGTAATTCCATCTGGCTCAATCAGCCCCACACACGCTCCAGCCTCAATTGCCATATTTGACATAGTAAATCTATCGTCCATACCTAACTTTTTTATTACTGGTCCACAAAATTCCATAGCACAATATAATGCGCCGTCAACTCCGATTTGGCCGATAGTAAATAAAATGAGGTCTTTACCGCTTATCCACTTACTTAGTCTACCCTTATAAACAAATTTTATACTCTGGGGAATTTTAAACCAGCATTTACCGTCCACAAAGGCACGGGCAAGGTCAGTTGAGCCTACGCCTGTGGAGTAACTTCCTAAGGCACCGTAGGTACAGGTGTGAGAATCTGCGCCAATGACCAGCATTCCTGGTGAAACTAATCCTTTTTCCGGTAAAAGCGCATGCTCTATCCCCATACAGCCAACTTCAAAATAATTTTTTAGCTTTTGCTCTTCGGCAAAATTGCTCAGGATTTTTGCCTGATTAGCGCTAGGTAAATCCTTTGCCGGAGTGAAATGGTCAGGAACCAAAACTACTTTGTTCCTACTAAACACCTTTTTAAATCCTGACTTCTTGAATTCTTCTATTGCCAATGGCGCGGTAATATCGTTACCCAAACACAAATCGAGCTTCGCCTCGATAAATTCGCCAGGCGCAATGTCTTTCTTATCCGTGTGGGCTAATAATATTTTTTCGGCGATTGTGTGTTCCATCTTTTTAAGCTATCAGCTATCAGCTCTCAGCTAAAGCTGATAGCTGATAGCTGATATTATTATTTAAACTTCTTGACAACAAGGGTAGCATTATGTCCCCCGAAACCTAAGGAATTCGATGCCGCAACTTCTACTTCTACTTTACGGGCAGTATTGGGGACATAATCAAGATCGCATTCTGGATCAGGATTTTCGTAATTTATGGTAGGCACAACCACATCATCCCATACAGTTAAACAACAAATAATAAATTCTACGCCACCAGCAGCACCCAGCAGGTGCCCGGTCATAGATTTAGTTGAACTGACCATAACTTTTTTGGCATAATTGCCTAAGGCTATTTTTATGGCTTGAGTTTCCACCTTATCATTAAGCTTTGTAGAGGTGCCGTGAGCATTGATATAATCTATATCCTCAGGGTTTAGCTTACTGTCTTTTATTGCCCATTTCATAGATAGAGAAGCACCGTAACCATCTGTATCAGGCGCGGTTATATGGTAGGCATCGCAAGACATACCAAAACCAACCAATTCAGCATAAATTTTGGCATTGCGTTTCTTGGCATGCTCTAATGATTCCAAAACAACTATCCCACAACCTTCAGCCATAACAAAACCGTCGCGATCCCTTTCAAAAGGACGGCTTGCCTTCTGGGGTTGGTTATTTCTTGTGGAAAGCGCCTTCAAAGCGCAGAAACCTCCTATTCCCAATGGAGTGATAGCGCTCTCTGTTCCTCCGCTAATCATCACATCTGCGTCACCGCGCTGGATAATTCTTAAAGCATCTCCGATAGCATGGCTGCCTGAAGCACAAGCAGTAGACACACAGGAATTTGCACCCCTAAACCCATACTTTATGGCAATATGACCGGATGCCTCATTGACAATCAACATAGGTATGAGAAAAGGAGAAAGGCGGGAAGGACCGCTTTTTAAATAAACCTTATGCTCCTCTTCAACAATACGCAAACTTCCTATTCCCGAACCAACAATAACCCCAATACGCTCTCTGTCTTCTTTATCTAAATCCATCCCTGAATCAATAATAGCCTGGTGTGCGCTGGCCATGGCATATTGGACAAATTTTTCCATACGCAAAGCCTCTTTCTTGGTAATTCCGAATGCTAAAGGGTCAAATCCTTTTACCTCACCCGCAATCTGACTTTTGAAACAAGAAGCATCGAAACTAGTCAGTTTATCAATTCCGGATTTAGCCTCTTTTAGAGAATTCCAGAAAGTAGCGATATTATTGCCCAGCGGCGAAACTACCCCACATCCTGTTACAACAACTCTTCTTTCCATGTTCAATGAGCACGCGACTTATGGAGCGATAGCGAACATAAGTTGCGTGAGCGAATTGAATCCCGCACCTTTTTAGATATTCAAAAGAATACCAAAATAGATGAATAAGAAAAAGTGCAGGGTAAGTTTGCACAGAGACTTACGTCTGCTTTGCTCCGTAAGTCTCGTCCTCACTTCTTAAAATTTACCCCGCCTAAGCAATTGGCGGGGTAATATTCAATTAAAGACTTAAGAAGATTTGACTACTTATTAGCAGTCTTTTCGTCAATGTATTTAATCGCTTCACCTACACTGGTGATTTTTTCTGCTTCTTCGTCTGGAATTTCTATGCTGAATTCCTCCTCAAAAGCCATAACTAGTTCCACAGTATCCAGAGAATCCGCACCCAAATCATCAACAAACGATGCCTCAGGCGTAACCTCTTCTGATTTCACTCCCAGTTGTTCTGCGATTATTGCTTTTACTTTTTCTTCAACTGCCATATCATTTCCTCCTCAAATTTCCCCGCGTGTTTCGATGGTCAGGAAATTTGACCCCGAGCCCCGCGAGGGAGTTAATCACATTGTCTTCATTCTACGCCATTACCATGCCACCGTCTACAACAATAGTCTGACCGGTTATATAATCTGCCTCACTTGAGGCAAGGAATAAACAAGCGTTTGCTACATCATAAGGACATGGAAACAGCCTTGATGCAATTAAATGTCCCTTTAAGGTTCACCTTGATCACTGCATCCCACTCAGACTCACTCATTCGCAAGAGAAGATTATCTTTAG
>JAGUWZ010000113.1 GCA_020062065.1 Candidatus Omnitrophota bacterium | reverse complement strand
GGCAGCAAAATAGTCCGCTCTACCAAGCGTAAATTCCTTCCTAACCTACAAAAAATGCGGATTTTAATAGAGCATCACCGGCGTAAGGTCTATATCTGCGCAAAATGCATCAAAAAAGGTAACTTTCAAAAAGCATAAACCGCAAACTATTTCAGGAATATTTCTTTTACTTCTAAAAGAAGGGATTCCTCGCCCATCCAAGTGTCTATCCGAGGGGTGTAGACTAAATCAAATCCATCTGCCACAACTAAACTCTCTTTAAGATTACCCATACCAAAACCTATTGCCGGATAAGTAAGTTCACCATCAGTCACCCAGAACTTTAATGTCTCATTGCTGAAAAGGTGGGGTTGTCCTTTAAGCCTAAGATTCCTGGTATAAAATAAAGGTTCGGGATTACCCGCGCCAAAAGGTTCTAATTTCTCTAATTCTCTAATAAATTCCTTATTCAAATCAGATAAACCTAACACCATATCAATATCTAAACTGGGGATTAAATCCTCTAAGCGCAAACTTCTCTCGGCAAAATTATTAATTTTATTTTTAAATTCTTCTATATTATTCACGGGTATAACCATACCGATGGCGTGTTGATGGCCGCCAAAATTATCAAGCAGTTGGCGGCATTCTAAAAGCCCGTTGAATAAATGAAAATTTTTAATCGAGCGCCCTGAACCCCTGCATAAACCATCATTTAATGATATCAAAATTGCCGGCCGGTAAAATCTATCCGCCAATTTTGCCGCCACTATCCCTAAAACGCCTAAATGCCAGCCTTTTTTTGCCACCACCATAACTTTATGTTCTTTAAAGTTAATCTCTTTATTAATCAACTCCTGGGCTTCTTTCAAAATTTCGCTTTCTATCTTTTGACGCTGGCGATTGTGTGTCTCCATAATCTTGGCAAGCATTTGCGCCTCTTGGACTTCTTGACTCATAAGCAAATTTAAGGCTGTCTCTGCAGTATCTAAACGACCGCTGGCATTGATGCGCGGTCCTAGAATAAAACTGACACAATCAGGTGAAATCTTTTTATCTTTAATCCCGCTGGTTTCGATGAGCGTTTTAAGACCTAAGCGTTCACTACGGGAAATTCTTGCCAGCCCCTCCTTGGCAACTATACGGTTCTCACCGGTTAAAGGAACTGAATCTGCAATTGTTCCCAGAGAAACCAGGTCCAAATCTTCATCGAGCGATTCTCCTGAAACAGCCTGGCAGAGCTTATAAGCTACACCCACACCAGCTAAATCCCTGTATTTATAACCTGAAGTGGGGAATTTTGGATTTATTACTGCCGAGGCATAATTTGCAGTATCAGAACTTCCCGGCTCATGATGGTCGGTAACTATAACCTCTATACGCTGGCGCCTTAATTCTCTTATTGGGCCTAGGCTATTTGTGCCGCAGTCAGCGGTAATAACAAGCTTTACCTTCTTCTCTTTGGCGGTCTTTACGATTGTTTGATTTAAACCATAACCTTCTTTTATCCGATGGGGTATGTAATGAATTACATCTGCCCCAATTTTAGAAAGTGTTGATTTTAACAAAACAAGAGAGCTGATACCATCCACGTCGTAATCGCCATAGACCATCACTCTTTCCTTATTCTTTACAGATTTTTTAATAAAATCTATCGCCAAACGCATCTCCGAGAAAGAAAAAGGATCGAGGAGATACTCTAATTTCGCATCTAAGAATTCTTGCGCCTCAGGTATGTTTTGGACACCGCGGTTTAAAAGCAGTTGGGCAGTAATTTTCGAAATACCCAGTTCCTGGCTAAAGATATCTTGCAAGGAAGGATTAGCGCTGGCTATATTTAATATCTTATGAGAAGACATATAATGAGCAGACACTTTACAGAGCGAAGCAACGTAAAGTGTAGGCCGAAGGCCGTCTGCGAATTTACCCCGCAGTTTTCTCTAAAAGTTCTTACGTTAACTACTTGAATTAAAGAAAACTGCGGGATGAGTCCTCCCAGTTTTGTTTCCTTTTGCTTGAGCAAAAGGAAACAGTGGGGACTCACTCACATTTTTTCTGGCGTAGAAACCCCCAATAATTTCAGACCTGTAGCCAAGATAATCTTAGTTGCAAGAATTAAATAGAGTCTGGCTTGGGTTAATTTATCATCGTTGCCCAATACACGATGACGGTCATAAAACCTGTGAAAAACCTCAGCGACTTCCTGTAGATACACCGTCAGCATATAGGGATCCAGGGTTGAGTAACAAACATTTAATATATAAGAAAACTGCCAGAGTTTCTTTATTAAATCCATTTCTTCTTTTTCTTTTAAAAAAGAAAAATCTACATTCTCAAGATTAGCCCTGGGGACACTCTGACGTAAAATACTGCTTATCCTGGCATGGGCATATTGAATATAGTAAACCGGATTTTCCGGAGTTTGTTTCTTGGCGGTCTCTAAGTCAAAAACTAAGTGGCTGGAGGTGCGCCGCATCAAGAAAAAGAACCTGGAGGCATCCACGCCCACCTCATCCAGAACTTCTCTTAAGGTGATATACTGTCCCCGACGGGTGGACATCTCTATAGGTTTATCTTCCCTAAATATAGAGGCAAGCTGCACAATTATAATCGAGAGGGATTCCGGAGTTGCTCCGAGGGCTTTCACCGCTGCCTTAAGCCTATTGATATAACCGTGGTGGTCCGGACCCCAGAGGTTAATCAAGCGTTTAAAACCGCGTTTATATTTATCCCTGTGATAGGCGATATCCGGGGCAAGATAGGTATAAGAGCCATCGCTTTTTACAACCACCCTGTCTTTATCATCACCGAAATCAGTAGACTTAAACCACCAAGCGCCTTCCTGTTCGTATAAAAACCCCTTTTCCTTAAAAGAATCCAAAACCTTCTTTATCTTTCCGCTCTTGTTTAATTCCTTCTGGCTATACCAGCAATCAAATTGCACCCCGAAATCCTCCAACTCCTTTTTTATTATCTTTAAAATTTCCTTTGTCCCATATTCAGAAAAATCTTTAATCTTTAATTTTTTATCCTGTATTTGCCTGGCCAGATCAATGATGTATTCACCCTGATAAAAGTTTTCCGGGAATTCAATCTTTTCAGCCGTAAGAATCTCTTTAAGCCTCATCTCTATGGAGCGGCCCAGAATATTGATTTGATTGCCTTCATCATTAAGATAATATTCTTTTTGAACTTTAAAACCCAAGAAAAAGAGTATATTTGCCAAGGCATCTCCTACCGCTGCCTGACGGGCATGGGCGACAGATAAAGGGCCTGTGGGATTGGCGCTGACAAATTCAATAAGTAGAGGCTTGGACTTACCTAAATTTATTCTAGCAAAATCCTCTTTCTTGGAGAGTATATCCTTTAATACCTCATAAAAATATTTTTCATTTAAATAGAAATTAATAAATCCTGCGCCCTCGGATTTAACTTCTTTAACATAATCTTTTAAAGGATGGCTGATAAGGAATCTGTTTATCGCTTCTGTAATATTTTGAGAAACCAATTTGGCTGGCTGAATGCTCTGGCTGGCTAATTTTAAAGCAATATTGTTAGAAATGTCTCCAAATCCTGAAGAAAGAAAAAATTCCAGTTCTCTATCAAGTGGCACTACCTTATCAAATCCTAAATCCTGCAATGCCTTTTTTATTAACTCTTTAAGGGAATCCTGAATATCGTTTTTCATAGGAATTTAACTACCAAGTAAAGGTGGAAGATGTTTTACAATATAGACTTAAAGTTAAGTAATATTTTTAACGCAGATTCTCGCAAATCAAACGCAGATGTAACGCAGATTTTCTCGACGAGATTATCTGCGACCATCTGCGTTACATCTGC
>JAGUWZ010000024.1 GCA_020062065.1 Candidatus Omnitrophota bacterium | reverse complement strand
GGATTTAGCGACTATAGAGAACTTTTTGATAAGGTTGACGCTGTCAGTATTGCCGTACCTACAAAACTGCATCATAAAGTCGCCATGGATTTCCTCAAACAGAATATCCATGTGCTCGTCGAGAAACCCTTCACCGATAATCTTAAACAGGCGGATTCTTTAGTCAATCTGGCTAAGAAGAAAAAACTTATTCTGCAGGTCGGCCATATCGAACGCTTCAACAGCGCTTTTTCCTCCGTACAACAGTTCGTCAAGAACCCTTACTTTATTGAATGTCACCGTCTGAGTCTCTTTCCCCATCGTTCCTTGGACATCGGCGTGGTCTTGGACCTGATGATACACGATATAGATATAATTCTGGGATTGGTAAATTCCCCTATGAAAAAAATTGAGGCTGTGGGTGTCAATGTCCTCACCTCCTATGAGGACATTGCGAATGCCCGGATTACCTTTAAAAACGGCTGCGTTGCTAATCTTACTGCCAGCCGTATCTCGGATGAGGTAATGCGTAAAATCCGCATATTCTTAAAAAGTGCCTACATCTCGCTGGATTATAAAAACGAACAGGCATTCATTTATAAAAAAGAACCTCAGGGAATAACCAAAGAAAAACTCCCCATTGAGAAAGAAGAACCTTTAAAAAAAGAACTCTCCTCATTTATTGACTGCGTCTGTCAGCTCAAACAACCGATTGTCAACGGAGAGGTCGCGCGCCAGGCGCTGGCAGTGGCTTTAAAAATTCAAGACCAGATATGGAGAAAGCGAAGAAAATTCTAATTGTAGCCGGTGAGGCCTCCGGCGACCTGCATGCGGCAAATCTTGTAAAATCAATAAAAGAGCTCTATCCCAACCTGACTTTCTTTGGTCTGGGAGGTAAAAAGTTAAAGGCTGAAGGCCTAGATTTATATCACGACCTGACCGGTCTTGCGGTGGTAGGTTTTTTTGAGGTCTTAAAAAACCTAAAGGTATTTAGAAAAATTTTCGTTAATCTTTTAAAGAAAATCGATAAAAAAAGACCTGACTTGGCCATCCTGGTGGATTATCCCGGTTTTAATCTGCGCCTGGCAGAAAAACTTCACAAAAGAAATATCCCAGTTATATACTATATCAGCCCGCAAATTTGGGCCTGGGGCAAAAACCGGATAAGGCTGATCAAAAGAAGCGTAAGTAAAATGATTGTCTTCTTTCCATTTGAAGAGAGGCTTTATAAAAAACACAACATAGATGCCTCATGTGTAGGGCATCCCCTGCTTGATTTTGTCAAACCCACTTTCTCTAAAGATGAGCTATTCAAAAGACTAAAAATTGACACAAATAAAATTACACTTGCCCTTCTTCCCGGTTCAAGAGAAAAAGAAATCAACACCCTGCTTCCTATAATGTTAGAGACCGCCAAGGTCATTAACGAATATTTCTTTGGGCGTATCCAGTTTTTAATTCTGCGTTCACCTGCAATAAAAGAAGAAATTTTACACAGGACTGTTTCCGGCTATGAATTACCGCTAAGAATAATCTCGGATATGACCTATGATGGATTATCAGCCAGCGATTTCGCATTAGTCTGCTCTGGCACCGCCACATTGGAAACTGCGCTAATCGGCACTCCCATGGTGATTTTATACAAAGTTAATTTTCTCAGTTGGGCTTATATCAGGCTTTTGATAAAAATACCTTACATCGGATTGGTCAATGTGGTTGGAGGAAAAAAAATTGTAGAGGAATTTATCCAGTTTGATTGCTCTCCTCAAAAAATCTGCGATTATGTCATCCCTTTACTACAGAATAGAAACAGGCTTAATCGCCTAAAACTTGAATTGCTCTCTATCAAGGAATCCCTGGGTAGGCCTGGCGCAAGTCTAAGGGCAGCTGGGATTGTAGTGGACTTTTTAAAAAAACTTCCGTAAAAAAGTAAGTGGCTCAGTAGTTGTCAAAATGTTGTCAGCTTTGCTAAAAAAGCTGACAACTACTGTTGAAATGGTGAATTTATACCAAAGCCACCCACTCTTTGCCTTCTCTTGCAGCATCTTAGTTTTGCGGAGTAGAATAAATATCTGTGGATTCAATGAAAAACTGTTTTCGCATAACTGATACGTTCATCAATCGGCGGGTGGTCAAAGAAAAACAACTTGATAAAAGGATGGGGCTTGCGGTCAGCGAGATTCTGACTGGCAAGCTTATCCATTGCGGAAACAAAAGCCTCTTTTAGACCGGTGGTTTTAAGCGCGATTAAATCAGCATTTTTTTCAAATCTGCGGCTAAAAACATTCTCCAGAGGCTGCATAATTATGCCGAATAAAATCAAATAGATAAAAACAATCGGCAGACTTGCAATATCTCGTAACGAGGAAAGGCCGAACAATCTTAAAACCCAACCATTTGTCTTGGCAATGAGATAAAAACATAATACCGTAATCAAAACATTTATCAGGATAATTTTTATCAGGTGTTTGTGCTTATAATGTGCAAACTCATGGGCAAGGATAACTTCAATTTCATCACTGCTGTATTTTTCTCTTAATCTATCAGCCAGGATTACCCGTCTGGTAGTTCCCCAGCCAACCAATCCAGCATTGACCTTGACCGTCTTTTTACTTAAGTCTATCTCAAAAACATCTAGAATCTTTATCTTCATCTTTGCGGATAGGACGATTATCCGTTCTCTTAAACCATCATCAGAGAGTTTCTTATATTTAAAAAATAAAGGAATAATAATTAACGGTGTCAATTTTGCCAGGATAAGGCTCAAAAATATCCAAAAGATAGAAAATATCCACCACCAGTTCTGGGGTTGGTGTTTTAAGATAAAATAAAAAGCCTCTAACCCAATAATAGTCAAGGCATAAGAAATTATCCCGCCTTTAAGCTGGTCGCTAAACCAATCTTTAATCGTCTGCCGCGAGAGTAAAAACTTGTGTTCCAAAAGGAAAGAGTGGTAAAAGTTTAAAGGGAAACTTAATATGTAATAGATAATATAGATTATAAAAATATAAAGCAAAACAGCGTAATAATCACTTAGCATCAATTGCTGTATATTTCTTGCCAGTATATTTGAAAAACCCAAAGACTCAAATAGAAACAAAAATAAAACAAGATAGACAGTCTGTCCTATTGCCAGACCATATTTAATCGAGGAATATAGTTTGGCTTTTTCTGTAATGTTGTCTTTTAAATTATCCACGGTAATCATTATTTAGGAAGAACGCTGATAAATGTCTTAACCGAGCCCTGACCAATCTTCTTTTT
>JAGUWZ010000017.1 GCA_020062065.1 Candidatus Omnitrophota bacterium | reverse complement strand
CAGTTCAGCCCTTTAGAAGTTCAATGCGGTTAAAATTCGCAAATAACCGCTAAAAAACTCTAAAAATTTGTATATAATCTGATATATTAATAGGTATATCAGACAGGGGAGGAGGTTGTGAATGAAAAAGGCCTACTTAAGAGGCGTCGTGAGATAATAGTTCAGCTCTTAGAAGCGCTCTGACGAACTCGTAGGACTTAACCCCCATAGCCTCAATGGTTAAAAAGACGGGAGTTCTTTTAAAAGCTCAAACTATTACGAGCAATATAATTTCTATGCTATCAAGAAATCCAGGTGGGTTATTTAAACAATGTATTTGAAATCACAAACGAGGCAAAAACAATGGAAACTATGGACATAAGTTTAATTAAAATGTTTAGACTTGGTCCTGAAGTATCCTTAAAAGGATCTCCTATAGTATCACCTACTACACTGGCTTTATGCGCGGGTGAACCTTTGCCACCGAAATGACCTTCCTCTATATATTTCTTGGCATTATCCCAGGCGCCGCCGGCATTTGCCATCATCACCGCCAGGACAAATCCAGATACTATAGCACCGACAAGCAACCCTGCTTCTGCCTTAATCCCGGCAACTAATCCCACTCCGACAGGAACAATAATCGCCATAAGCGAAGGAATAATCATTTCTTTCTGCGCCGCCGCTGTAGCGATATTCACACAACGAGTATAATCTGGTTTAGCCTTGCCCTCCATTAGCCCGGTGATTTCTTTGAATTGTCGGCGCACCTCAACCACAATTTTGCCTGCTGCCCTTCCCACTGCGCGCATGGTCATAGAGCAAAAAACAAAAGGCAACATTCCGCCAATAAACAAACCAACTAAAACATTAGGATCAAGAAGGCTTAAGTCCATATTTAGATTAAGATTCTTATCTTTAGCAATCAAGATAATCTGATCTTTATATGCGGCAATAAGCGCTAAAGCGGTCAATACCGCTGAACCAATAGCAAAACCTTTACCCGTAGCTGCGGTGGTATTTCCTAATCCGTCCAAGGCATCGGTCCTTTTTCTTACTTCAGGGGGGAGTTTTGACATCTCAGCATTTCCTCCGGCATTATCCGCAACCGGACCATAGGCATCAGTGGCTAAAGTAATCCCTAACGTAGAAAGCATTCCGACTGCAGAAATGGCAATACCGTAAAGTCCGGAATTAAAATCTTGCGCTCCCCCGGAAAGAAAATAACTGGCCATAATCGCCATGCAGACCACAACCACAGGAATTGCCGTGGACATCATTCCTACGGACATACCGCTGATGATTGCGGTTGCCGGACCAGTAAGCGAGGCTTGCGCAACTGACTTTGTCGGACTGTTATTGTTGGAGGTATAGTATTCTGTGACAAACCCAATTATTACTCCTGCTGCCAAACCCGAAAGTATTGACCAGTATACACCTAAATGTTCTTTACCTAAGGTATAATATACCAGGAATCCTGATACAATTGCCACAATAATAGAGCTGGTATACACACCTTTTCTCAAAGCAGCCAGAAGCACAGCCTGACTTGCTTCTTCTCTGCTGCGCACAAAAAAAGTTCCGATTATCGAAGCAACTACACCTACTGCTGCCATAACCATAGGAACGGCTACACCGGCTAAACCTAAACCTGCAGCCACTCCTAAGGCTGAAGTAGCTATGATTGAACCCACATAAGATTCATAAAGGTCAGCGCCCATACCGGCAACATCGCCGACATTATCTCCGACATTATCCGCAATAACTGCGGGGTTGCGCGGGTCATCTTCAGGAATCCCTACTTCCACTTTACCCACTAAGTCTGCTCCCACATCAGCGGCTTTGGTGAAAATCCCTCCACCGACCCTGGCAAAAAGCGCCTGGGAACTAGCGCCCATACCACAGCAAAGCATGGTGGAAGTAATCGCGCTGATTTTATCCACTCCTGCGGAAAGCGGATACACTCCGTAATACCAGTTAAGGAAATAATACCAGATACTCAAGTCTAAAAGCCCAAGCCCCACAACGGTCAATCCCATCACTGCGCCGCTGGAAAATGCCACGCGTAACCCTGAGTTTAAACTTTTCATCGCTGCGGCAGCAGTGCGGCTTGAGGACTTAGTAGCAGTGGTCATACCAATAAATCCGGAGAGCCCTGAGAAAAACCCGCCGGTTAAAAAGGCAAACGGTACAAAAATCGGCAGATATTTGTTAAATGCCAAAAGCAAGAGAATTATAAATACGGTTACAAAAAATATGGAAACTCCCAGATATTGCCTTTTTAAGTAGGTCTTAGCGCCAATACGCACTGCATAGGCAATCTCTTTCATCTTATCATTACCTTCACTCTTCTTCATAATAGAAAAGTAAAGATAAGCCGCAAAACTAAGGGCAAATATTGAACCCACTGGTGCCAACCATAACAAATCCTTGAACATCGAAATCCTCCTTTTGAGTAATTTTAGAATTTTAGAAAGTTATTGTATTACAAACTTTACAAAAGTCAAGAGACGTTTTCTAACTCAATCAGGAAACTGTCCCCACCTCAAGATGGAAAGTGTCCCATTAGGATTTAAATATTTATATCATCAATGATCTTCTCACCTTGTT
>JAGUWZ010000011.1 GCA_020062065.1 Candidatus Omnitrophota bacterium | reverse complement strand
TTGGCAGGAACTTCTTGTTCCCATAGTTAAGTTATGGAATCTTTTTAAAAGGGTAACGGATATAACGAATATGTTTGTATTGATTGCTGTAGGTATGAGCATCTTTAGTATCCTATCTATGGCAGTATCTGAACGAACTCGAGAAATAGGGATAATAATGGCCATGGGGACAAGACAAAGCCAGGTCTTAATACTTTTTCTTTTAGAAGGCTTGATATTAGGAATAACCGGAGCCGGCCTGGGTTGCGCCTTGGGTAGTTCAGTTACCCAATACTATGTAATAGTGGGTATTTCTGCCAAAGGCGTCTGGGCACAGCACTTTCTTCCTATAGGAGATGCAATCCATGCGCATTTATCCTGGGCAAATATATTATTCTCATTTATCTCAGCAACTTTTATTACATTATTAGCGGCATTTTTGCCGAGTTTCTATGCCTCAAGACTTCAACCCACCGAAGCCTTAAGGCATATTTAGGATATGGTCAGATGTAGAGAAATGACAGTTTTTTTATTTATGCTCATCGTAATTGCTTATATTTTTAGCAGTATATTATTTGCTGAAAAAATATCTTCTAATCAAGAAGAATTATCTCCTAATCAAATTGTTTCCAAATCAGATGGGGTAATGTTTGCGAATACAGCAGAGTTAGTTGTTGAGATGAAGGTTATAAGGCCTAATCAGCAAGAGACCGAGAAAAGATTAAAGGTATATATCAAAGGTAATAATAAGGCTTTTGTGCGATATTTATTCCCTCCCCGTGAAGAAGGAACAGGTTATTTGCTGTTAGATAAAGATGTTTGGATGTATATTCCCGGCATAGAACGGTCTGTGCGAGTAAACTCTAAAGAGAGAATGCGAGGCACAGATTTTTCTAATACCGACATCTTAAGGGTGAGGTTATCTGAGGACTATGAAGCAACTTTAATCGGGAAGGAAAAGATAGACGAAGATATGGTCTATATCCTTCACCTTAAGGCTAAGGATACAACTGTTGCCTATGATAAGGTAAAATATTGGGTAAGGGTTAGGGATTTTATGCCGATAAGAGAAGAATTTCTTGCAATCTCAGGTAAATTATTAAAAGCCCTTACCTTTAGAGAGATTAAAGAAATAGGGGGAAGAATTAGGCCTACGGAATTAGTTATGGAGGATATGATTCAAAATGGATACAAAACTATACTTAATCTTTTGGAAGCCAAATTTGATATCGAGATTCTTGAAAAGGTATTTACTAAATTATACTTAGAAAAAAATCTCTAATTTTTATGAAGTGAAAATAATCATCAGGTCAATTACTATAATTTTGCTTATTTTGTTTAGTTCTTCATCTGCTTATACTTATAGTGGTGAAAAAGAAATTGATTACAAGAAGATTGAGGTAAAAGGAGAACTCAGTAATGAACTGATATATTCAGGTCTAAATGAATCTTCTCCTTATAATCTGAATAATTGGCAGGGAATTAGGAATTGGAGTGATAGATTAAAGTTTATGATAGAATTAGATACAAAAGACTTTCTCGAGGTAATGAGATTTAAAAGCAATTGGTATAACAAAAATGATTTGGATGAATTTTCAAGTAGGGGTATTTTAACGCGGTGTTATCTTGATTTAGACCTTGAGAAGTTAACAAACTTATCAGGTTTACAATTGCGGCTTGGCAGACAAAGGTTACCATGGGGCTTGGGTTTTATCTGGAATCCGGTTGAAGATAGCATTGATACGCCCAGAGAGATACTTAATCTTACTGAGAGAGTAAATGAAATCAAGGGAAACGATGCCCTTAAGTTAGACATCCCTTTTAGTGACCATTCCTCCTTGAGCATATCTACTATATTTGATGATTATTCTATAGATAGGGTGGCTTTTAGGCTAAATTTACTTTTTTTAGATTGGGATTTATCTTTTACAGGTGTCAGCGGCAATAAAGATGAAAGGCCAATTATGGGAATTAATTTTAGTAAGACAGCTTTTGAAAAATTAAATCTGCATGGAGCTGTGGCAGTAAAAATGGGCAGTAGAATAAAAGAGGATAAGAATAGAGATTTTTTAAAATATGTCTTAGGTGGAGATTATATATTTGGCGGGAGTAAATTTTTCCAGATTAGGTTAGAATTCTATCATAATGAGGAGGGATTTAGGGATATCAAAGATTACATAACCTTTTTACTACAGAATCCGGATAGAAATATTCCTTCGGGAAGAGTAATGCGAGACTACATTTATGCGGGGATAACCCATGATTTTAGTAATAAGATTATTGCTAACCTACATACCTTTTTAAATCTAAATGACAAAAGTTATCTTATTAATCCAGAACTTAAGGTTCTCCTTAATCCTAAAACTGAAATTTCACTTCTGGGAGGATTTTTAGAGGGTAATTCGGATACTGAATTTGGGAGTCTCCCTAAGGAAAGAACAACTATCTTTAAAATTAAAAGATATTTTTAATTAACATGGAAGATATAATTATAAAAACCGAGTGCCTTACAAAAAAATATCAATTAGGTAAAATGGAAATACCAGTTTTAAAAGGTATAGACTTAAC
>JAGUWZ010000003.1 GCA_020062065.1 Candidatus Omnitrophota bacterium | reverse complement strand
GAGCGGCTTAAGAGGATGCCTACTTCTCAGCAGAAAGAAGAAGAAATGGGGACTGCAATAACTCAAGCGAAGAAACTCGTCTGTTCCCTTTCTGAGTCAGCGCAAAGTTTTAGGCATCATGCTCTAGATATAATAGAATTTTTGATAAAAATTAATCCTTCCATTGACGAGCTTTATGAGATGGCCGCAAGACAAGAGTCTAAGGGGGAAATTGATAGGGAAAAAATTAATGTGGAGGTAATTATTGATAAGATATGTGAAACCCATAATATGAAGTCCGAAGAATATCTTAAATTTCTTCCTGAGGAGGCGAGGCAGTCAATCACTGCCGCCTCGCCGGTGGGTACCTTAGTCTCAATAAGGAATTTTGTCAAGCAAGAGTTCGGGTCGCTGTGGGAGTTCTTAATAACGGTTTTGGTCCGCCTCGCCGTGGCTGGTGGGGGCCTATTCGCCACAGCGACCCGGTCACTATTATCTATGAAGTTTTGCTATCCAGCCACGATGACTACAACAAATGAAGTAGACAGAGTAGGTATTGAGGAAGGATTAGAGATTACTCGCACTGCCTTTGGTGGAAGGGATACCTTGTTAGCAAAAGGAATGACCTTAGATACAGCTAACAGAGTCATCAGCCCAAGCTTAGCCGCACCAACAGAAGTAAACAGAGGTATCTTTTATATTAACTCTAACACCTTAAGAGGTCCTCCTGGGCAGTTAAGGGTTATCTCCGAAGGCAATATCAGATTACTACCAGAGGAGAATTGGCTTAATGATTTAGAGTTATCAAAAGAAAAACTGGTAGAGAAGAATAAGAGAGAAATAATGAGGGAGAGGAGTCTATTTGTCAATGGGAAGGAAGGAGATAACTTTAGCAGGATTGTTAAAAGTAACGATGAAATGGTCAAATATATTTTGCCCAAGGAGATTGAATCCTATACCCAAACGAGGAGAAAAACCCACAATTTCGCTGAAACAGGCACTACCTATTTTTATGTTGAGTTTATGCAGATATACTGGGATTATACTGCCGTCCCCTACCGTAGAGAAGACTTCCTTTCCGGCTTTATAGTTAATACCTACTCTAAGGGCATCCTTAATAGTGAAGATAGAGTAACTTGCTCCAGAATCTACATACACTTCGATGGGAATCCAGATTTTATTCCGGATGTTTTGTATTTCTATATCAATAATAGGATAAGCCTTTCCTCTGTAGATTTTGTAAATGAAAGTGATAGGATTTACCATATCAAGACATGTAGGAATTCTTCAGGTCTAGGAACAGGCAGGCCAATAGGAGACTTCTTGTATTTAATGCGTAACTGGTTTTCTATTTTAACAATGTTATCTTCGTCAACAGGATATACTTTATGGTTTATTACCAACACATATCTGCCACCAAACTTCTCAACGATCTTCTCAAAATTTAATCTCAGCCACTCCTGGTCATTTTTTACCATACTGCTCACCTCTAAGAATAAATATACTATACCTTCAGGGTCAAGTCAAGCAATTTCTTCCTGTTTTAGCCTTTTGATTCGCTTCATTTTGCCCGTGGTTAATCAATATCCTGCCAAAATGCTTACAATAGATGAACCTAACAGAGCGACTACTGAAGAGGAATTAGAGATTATTCGCAGCGACTTCAGGTGGAATAATAGTTTTAGTGCTACCAGTATCAATGGCCATTTTCAGCAAAATAGGCTTGCCCCTTCCCGAGATTTTGGCACGACAGAGAATAAGGCCTTTGAGGGAGGGGGACGTTCCCTAAGGAGACACCCTTCTAAGTTGGAAGCCTTAACGCAGATACACCTCGCCGCCTCGCCGGTGGGGAAAAGAGTTGTGGGTATTGGGTTGATTGCTGCTATCACTATTCTTGGGATTGCCCAGCTAATTACGCAATTATTAGAGGCAGCACTGTTTAAGAGTTTGGCAATAGTTGGGCTGGGATGGGTTATATATAAATGGTTATTGGCTAATGCCAATTTCTTCCAAAATCACTTTTTTAAGCGTTTGTCTATCGCCAAAACGGTTGAGGGCATCAAGAATTTCTATGCCGGCAAGTTTTCCTTTGGCGTCGTAGTCTGCGGCAATACCTTCTGCAAGATGTTTGGTGGTTACGGTGGTTTCCTCGAAACGTATATACAGGGCATCTACCTCTGGGTCATAAGTTATGCGCATATTCCCTCCCTATCAGAAATAATAAACATAGACAGTAATTACTACAATTTCATTTTCTGTTTCTACAAAGATTGGTCTTACCTGTTTGGTTTTATAGAATTTATTATTCCAGTCCTGATTATATATAAATTCTTTTCTGCACTCAAGACGGTTCAGCTCAGGGGGACTCAAGCGAATAAGCTTGTCTGTTTTCATAAGTTAAGTCTACCACGTACCATTAAAGAAGTCAATATAGGCATATATGCTTATATTGCCGCCTCGGCGGGAGGAGAAAAATTCAGCAGTCTGATGACTCAGAGATTTAGTCGTTTGACTCGCTTATGTTCGCTCAGGACTGGTGGTGAGCCCTTTGGCTTCGTTCAGGTCGGTTCGTCGAAGGGTGGTGAGTCTGTTGAAGCGCGCAGTCGAATCACCATCTCGCCGGTGAATATCTCCGCCTCGCCGGTGAAGGGGGATTTACTCGTAACCTCTTCATTCCCAATGAGTCTTGTAAAGGGTCTTGTTGATACCGCCAAATTTTCCCCGAAAGGCAGCTCGCCGGTGACTCATAACGACAGTTTCTCCAATGAATTAGGAGTCAACAGGGTAGTATCTCAGAGAACGTCTTTCTCCTCTTCTTCGGTTCATTCCACTTACTCAGAGCTGATGGTGAGGCAGTTCTTTAACTTAGGCTCGAGACGAGTCGAATCCTCCAGCTCGTTGAGACAAGAAGCACAAGATCACATAAGTTTGGTTAAGTTTAAGGAGAAGGATTTAAGGAGCCAGTTAGACGAGGTGCAAAAAAATATAAGAGAGATAGAGGAAAGCCTGTCAGCGCAGAAAGAGGAGGAGGCGCAGAAAGGAGGGCAGGCGCAGAAAGAGGCGGGGGACTGGATCGCTTTAATTAACAACATACGTTCTGTTAATGATGAATTAGAAAATATAAGAAGTATTTTACAAGAAGGTTTAGAGGGACTGAGAAAGTTTGAAGATGATATTGGTATCTTCCAATTAATAGATGAGCTAAAGGGGTATTTTAAAGAGATTTGTCCTACGGTTGATTTTAAGGTTCCCAGCTCATTGTCAGGAGTTAAAATACCGGGTTATGGCTTAATAGTAAGGTATATTTTAAAGGAGATTTTACAAAATTGTGTTAAGTTTAGACGCAAGGCCGAACCTCTTAAGATAACTATAGCTATAACAGCAGAAATAGAAGAAAAGGTAAGGGTTAGTATAAAAGATAATGGTATGGGCATTCCCGAAAACAGGCTTGAAGATATTCTAATAAGAAAGAAATGCCTTGGATCTGATGAAAGAGTAGAAAAAGGACAAAGCAGGGGCACAGGACTTGGGTATTTAAATAACCTTCTTTTATCTTATACAGCCCAGAAACTCAGCATAAGTTCTGAAGGAGAGAATAAAGGTACGCAGGTAGAGTTTTCTTTACCCTTGACAAAGGAAAGCTATAAGATAGTTGATATGGAAATCTTAATTGATGTTATTATCCATGATGTAAAGAATATATTAGGAGTAATAAAAGGTGGACTTTGGTTATTAAACAAGAGAGTCCACGATGAAGAGGGAGAAGGGATAGGTAACATTGCGCAGCAATTAGATGAGATAAATAAAAAGGTGGAAAATAGAGCCTCCTTGTTAAAAACAGAGATGTTATTGGGTGATTTTAATTTGCGTCAGGAATCAAAGCCAGTTTTATTAAAATTGGTTAGTCAGTTACCTGGTTTAGTTCTTACGGAGAAGAAGTTAATAAGTAAAGGTAAGCCAGGAGAGATATATAGACATGCAGAAGAAGTTATGAATACGGTTTTATCCCAGATGGGTATAGTAAGGGAGACAATATCTGCCAAGAGTAAAGTATCTTATTCTAATGAGGTTGGACTTTCTTTTTTAGCTAACACTACCCAAATGATTAATGTCTATATTAATCCTATTGATGGAAGGATGCTTGTTTCGAGAGGCGAGCCAGGAGCAGTAAGTATAGTCTCCCAATTAGGTGGAAAATTTACTAAAGAGACGGAGATTTTAATTGATAAGAATAAGCATATAAAGAATTTTGTGTTTTATGCTCCAGATACTACGAAAGATATCCAATTGGGTAATTTAGAGACCAAAGAAGGCAGGCTGAATTTAGAGATTTTGGAAAAGATAGCCAATCTTCAGGGATTAAAAATACATCAACTTACCCTTGTTTATTTAGAGCGCGATTACAATAAGGATTATCTTAATATTGAAGAATGCCAAAAAAAAGGCACAAAGTTAATGCCCATTTCTGATGCTGATATTCTACCTCGCCTGTTTTGCGCTACCCATAAAGGTTATGTTTATGTAGGCAAAAGCGGCCTTAAAGAAACCTTGATGTTAGCGGAAATATTAAGTGGATTTAAAAATGTATATTTTCTGGCTATGACCCTTGAGGGAAAAACCCAATACGCGCTTAAAGATTTATATCAAGGCAAAAGTTTAACTTATAT
>JAGUWZ010000158.1 GCA_020062065.1 Candidatus Omnitrophota bacterium | reverse complement strand
CTAATGCAAGGTCAATAACCTTTACAAATAAATTGGTTATGCTATAATTAAAATGGAGACAAGGAATGGTTAAAAAACAAACTTTAAAAAAAGCGATAGACTTCTGGATAAAAGCAGCCCAAGATAATTTTCAGACAGCCACAGCTATGCTTAAAACTGGTCATTATTGTTTTGCTATGTTTATGTGTCAACAAAGTCTAGAGGCCCTACTAAAGGCAATAGTTATTATGAGATCTAAAGAACGGCCGCCATACTTGCACCAATTAGGTGCTTTACTTAAAGCAACAGGATTAAAAGTCCCTTGTAAAATTCTAGAGGTTTTAATAGAGGCTGATCAACATTACATAAAAACCAGGTACAAAGAAGATAGATTTAACTCAATGATTTACAATAAAAATACCGCCTCACTGCTTATCAAAAAGACTGAAGAGGCAATGAAATGGTTTATAAAAAAAGTGAAATTAGGCCTTTGATAGAAGATTTTATTAGGAAAGCAAAAAAAAAGATAAAGATACAAAAGGTCATTCTTTTTGGTTCTTATGCCTGGGGCAAACCGCACACCTCAAGCGATATTGATTTGGCCATAGTATCAGATGATTTTAAAAAATTAGATGACTTAAAGCGCATCAAATTACTTTTAGATATTGTTTATAAACTTAAAATGCCTAAGTTGGTAGATATTGAAGTGCTCGGTTTTACATCTCAAGAGTTAGAAAAAGCAGATTACTTTGATATTAGCGCAGAGATTAGAGATAAAGGTATAGTTTTCAAACCCAAGAGACCAACCTCCTAGGGAAACGGGGACTTAAAACCAAAGACGCCTCTTAGAAAAAGAGGCGTCTTTGGAAAGAAAATAAAGGAAGTGGTTTAGAATTTGTATCTTGCGGCTAAACTCATTGCGGTTTCGTCAACAAACCTGCCTTCAAGATTTAAGCTCCAGTTCTCGTCAAGTTTGTAAGTGGATATGCCTCTGAATTTGCATAATATAATCAGCGGTCTTGTGGATATCCTCTACCCCAAGACCTGTCTGGTATGCAAGAAAAGACTTACAGATAGCTCTGTAGACAATCTGGTTTGTTTTGCATGTTGGGGCAAAATCAAGAAAAACCTGCCTCCTTTCTGCCACCGCTGCGGCAGGCAGTTAAGCAGGAAAAATTTAACCAAAAGCATATGCGCGGACTGTGTTAAGAAAACATTACATTTTGACCGGGCGTTCAGCCCCTGTATATATGAAGGTGCGGTAAAAGAATTAATTCATCAGTTTAAATATAAAAATAAGGACTACTTAGGCTCTACTTTAAGCAAATTAATGATAGATTTCATAAAAGAATACGAATTACCCATAAACTTTATAGATTTTATTATTCCTGTGCCTCTGCACAAAACCAGGCTTCGTGAAAGAGAATATAATCAAGCACAAATCCTAAGTAACCATATCGCTAGAGAATTCAAGAAAATGGTCTCAAACGATATTCTCATCCGTAATCGCTATACAAAGACACAGACCGAATTGGAACCGGAAAAACGTCTTTCTAACGTAAAGAACAGTTTCTCGGTTACGCACAACGATGTGTTTAAAGGTAAAAATTTATTACTGGTTGACGACGTCTTAACTACAGGCTCAACTGTCTCTGAGGCGGCTTATGCCTTGAAAAATTTCGGAGCGAATATTGTTTTTGTCTTAACCTTAGCAAGCTGATAATATGAAAATCATACGAACCTATTTTTTAAAAGAGTTTATCGGACCGCTGTTCTTGGCTTTAATCGTTCTTAACTTTATATTTATCCTGGGCTATCTTGTCCAGATTACACACCTGATCATCAATAAAGGCGTGGATATCTCAAGCGTTCTAAAGTTATTTCTGCTCAGAATCCCTGCCCTGCTTATTTATTTAGTGCCCATTGCTGCGCTATTGGCTATACTTTTATCCATAGGCAGATTATCCAGCGATAATGAAATAGTAACCATAAGGGCAAGTGGAATAAGCCTGTTCCGTATTATCCTGCCGTTTTTAATCGTGGGTTTAATTTTAAGCTTAGTTATGGTTATACTTAATGACCGCATCATACCTTATGCGCATTTTGCCATGAGGAAAACCCTTATTGAGGTGGGAATAAAAAATCCCACTGCCGCCCTAGAACCCGGCGTCTTTATTAATTCCTTTGATAAATACATCCTCTTCATCTATTCTATAGAAGCAAACAAACTGCATAATGTGCACATCTATGAACCTCAAGGCGAAAGTAAGCCCGCGCGCATTATCGTCGCCAGAAAAGGTGAATTTATCGCCATCCCGGAAAAAAACATGGTAAAGTTAAAACTTATGGACGGAAGTGCCGATGAACCTGATCCCGACAATCCTCATATTTTCTATAAATTAAATTTCAAAACTTATTTCCTGACTTTAAATATGGCTCAAAACGTCGACAGTGAAGCAATTGAAAAAAAACCCAAGGATATGACGATCTGCGAACTAAAACAGGAAATAGAAAAGTTAAAAAGTAAAGGAATAGATGCAGCGCCCTTGCTTACAGAGATAAACAAAAAAATATCTTTGGCCTTCTCCTCTTTTGTATTCATCCTTTTAGGATTGCCTCTGGCCGTAATCACGCGTCGCAGGGAGAAATCAATTAATTTCAGCATTGCCTTGATTATCATATGCGTATATTACCTTTTACTGTTAGCCTGCCAGACATTAAGTCTGCAAGGCTATCTTGACCCTATAATCGCCTTATGGATTCCTAATATCCTCTTTGGTTCATTAGGATTATGGTTAACCTATCGGCTATGCGTATATTAGACCGCTATATATTAAAATCCGTATTAAGTATCTTTCTTGTCTGCTTGTTTGGTTTTTTTTTCCTGTTTATCATAATTGACCTTTTTTCTCACCTGCAGGCAATTTTAGAAAATAAGGTTGGTTTCGATATTCTAAAAACATACTATCTGAGCTATTTACCTGCTATATTTGTCCAGATAGCTCCGTTTTGCTGTCTTTTGGCTACACTGTATACTTTTGCTAGGTTAAATCATAATAATGAAATTATCGCCATGCGTTCATCTGGCTTAAGCATTTTTCAGATAACTAAAGCAGTAATCATTTTCGGGGCTATCGTCAGCGCATTCGTATTCTGGATAAATGATAAATTCGTTCCCTCTTACCGTCTGTTGAATGAAAATGCAAAAAAAACAATGGAAACAGGCAGGGAGAAGAAAAAGCTTAAAACAGCCGAGGTAATCGAACCCCTGGCTATATATGGATTTAAAAACAGGCTTTTTTTCGCGAATAAATTTTTTCCTGTCAATAAAACGATGGAAGATATAACCATTCTGGAACACGATGAAAAACAGAATATAACCAAAAAAATAATAGCAGATAAAGGAATCTACAAGGATGGTCTATGGAGGTTTTATAAAAGTATTACCTATACTTTTGATGAATTTGGCCAATTAATAGAAAATCCTCAATTTTTCGAAGAAGAAATAATGACTATAACCGAAACACCGCAGGATTTTATAAATCAGAGACAGAGTGTGGACTTTATGACTATATCTGGAATTGAAGAATATATTTGGAGATTATCTAAAAGCCAAGCTATCACAGTGATAAGAAACCTTAAGGTTGATCTTTACCAGAGATTCACCTTCCCCTTAACCAGTCTTGTGATTATCATTTTAGGAATACCTTTTTCCTTAAAGATTAAAAAACGGGCAACAGGGCTTTCCTCATTAGGTTTATCTCTTATCTTGGGATTTCTATACTATGTATTAAACGCAATAAGTATCGCCTTGGGAAAAGCTGGAATACTTATGCCTTTCTTATCTGCCTCTCTAAGTCATATCATAGCGCTATCGTTCGTGTATTGCTATTCCTATTGGGGACGTTCCCCAAGGGGACACCCTATTTTATTCTAAACTCTTTATCTATAATATCTTCGTAAGGCCTGTTTAT
The DNA here is from genome assembly GCA_020062065.1 of Candidatus Omnitrophota bacterium. GTDB lineage: Bacteria > Omnitrophota > Gorgyraeia > Gygaellales > Profunditerraquicolaceae > JAGUWZ01. Next base: position 98 of record JAGUWZ010000158.1, on the reverse strand, counting down.
ACAAACGTAATTTGTATATTCTTGCTGTGCGTGGCATAAAAAATCCCTCCTCTCTACTCTTAATAGACGTAGAAAGAAGGGAAATCTAACAACTAATT
>JAGUWZ010000125.1 GCA_020062065.1 Candidatus Omnitrophota bacterium | reverse complement strand
TTTTCTATTATTTTTATATTTTCATCTTGGGGACCAAAAAGCCCTTGGGCTTCTGAAATACTTTTGAGCTTGATTTTTCTTTCCATTTAAGTTACTTGAGCCCTCGGGGTGTTTTTCTCTCGATAGGCTCATCCTAAAAGGTTCTTAGCAGATTTTCGCAAATCAAACGCGAGATTCTCGCAGATAAAACTTTTTCATCTGCGTGTAATCTGCGTTTATCTGCGTTCAAAAAGATAGTTCTTAAATTGGCTAAAACTTGAATATAAGAATATAAAGAAGGGCACCGGGTCAAATTCAGACAATAGTTATATCGCTTAAGATGTTAATAGCCAGCTCTATAACTTATGTCTTCATTTGCATTCTCTTTATTGCTATCCCCAATTCATCTAACTGTTTTTTATCTACTTCTGAAGGCGCGCTGGTTAAAGGACAAAATGCCTTCTGGGTCTTGGGAAAAGTTATTACTTCTCTTATACTTGCCTCACCTGCCAGGATCGCCAGCAGTCTATCCAAACCAACAGCAAATCCTCCGTGCGGCGGCGCGCCGTATTGAAAAGCCTCAAGAAGAAAACCAAAACGTTTAAAGGCGTCTTCTTTATCTATACCGATAATCTTAAAAATCTTTTCCTGTAAATCCTGCCGGTGTATTCTTATGGAACCCGAACCTATCTCCATCCCGTTTAAAACCAAATCATAGGAACGCGACCTTACTTTATCAAGATTTTGCTCTAATAAATCCAGATCATCGGGATGTGGTGCAGTAAAAGGATGGTGTTCACTCTCCCAGCGTTTTTCTTCGTGATTATATTTAAATAACGGAAAATCCACTATCCAGAGAAATGCGAATTCTGAATTTAGTTCTTTTCTTAAATCCGGCTTGTCGCTTCCATATTGGCTTATTGCCTGAGCATGCTTCATTCTGGGAAAAGGTATTTTTAACTCAATGCCTCTTAGTTCCCTGAATATTAACTGCATCATTTCTTCAAATAAAAAAAAGATATCTTCTTCGTTTATAAAAGACATCTCCAGGTCTAACTGTGTAAATTCCGGTTGGCGGTCAGCGCGCAGGTCCTCGTCCCGGAAACATTTGGCAATCTGATAATACCTTTCAATTCCTGAAACCATCAAAATCTGCTTGAACAACTGAGGAGATTGAGGCAGCGCATAGAATCCTCCGGGGTTAAGCCTTGAAGGCACTAAATAATCGCGCGCCCCTTCAGGTGTGGACTTGGTCAATATGGGTGTTTCACATTCAATAAAATCAAGTTTATCCAAAAACGAGCGTATAATCTTATAAAGATTGTGTCTTAAAATAAAATTAGTAAATACCTTTTTTCTCCTTAAATCAAGATAGCGGTATTTAAGCCGCATCTCTTCTGTAACATCCAGTTCATCTAATATTTCAAAAGGCGGAGTAAGGCTGGGATTTAATATTTCCAGTTCCGAAACTAAGATTTCTACGTCGCCTGTGGGCAACTTGGGATTGATTGTGCCTTGCGGCCGCTTATTTACTCTGCCCTTTATTTTAATTACAAATTCGCAGCGCAGCTGGTCTGCTTTTTTATACGATTCGCCGGATTCTTGGGGGATGAAAACAATCTGGGTAAGTCCGTATCTGTCACGCAGGTCAATGAAAACAAGTTTACCGTGATCCCTGCGGCTGGCTATCCATCCGCAAAGCGTCACTTCCTTGCCAACATCATTTCCTCTCAATTGACCACAAGTATGGGTTCGTAACACGTTAACTCGTTAACCTTTTAATCAATTCATCTAATTTTAGCTTCTCTTGAGTACTATTACTCATGTCTTTCAGAGTAACAACTTTCTCTCTCAGCTCATCCTCGCCAATGAACAAAACAAATCTTGCATTTAAATCATTGGCCTTGCGCATTGCTCCTTTTAAAGTTTTATTTTCATAATCCGTCTCTGTAGGGATTCCTGCTTTACGCAATTCGTAGAGAAGTCCAATTGCTTTTCGCCTTGCTTCTTCTCCCAGACCTATTATATAAATTAAATTTTTACTGTTGGCTGGTGGCTGGTGGTTGGTGGCTAACAAGAGCCTCTCCACTCCTAAGGCAAAACCTATCGCCCCCACATCTGGTCCGCCTAATTCTTTAACCAGATTATCGTATCTTCCGCCTGCTCCCAGGGCATCCTGTTGAGCGCCTAAGTCAGGGTGTTTTATCTCAAAAACCGTACGGGTATAATAATCCAGGCCGCGCACTAAATTAGGCTTGAGTTCGTAATCTATTTTTAGAAAATCAAGCCCATCTTTAACTCTATCAAAATGCGCGCTGCATTCAGAACAAAGATAACTGTTGCCTATTCCCAATTTATCCACAATGTTGCGGCAGGAGTCATTTTTGCAGTCCATGATTCTTAAAATATTACGCTTAAATCTATCCCTACAATCAGCGCATAACTCTTCAACTTTATCTTTTAGTCTTTCCCGCAGAATCCGGGTTAATTCTTTCTTGTCTTTTAAACAACCCAAACTATTAAGTGCGATTTTATAGCCGTTTATGAAATAAGCGCGCAGCAGGCTATCTGCGAGGGATATCATTTCTATATCTATGCCTTCATCTCGCGAACCGATTGCCTCAGCGCCGATGTGATGAAATTGTCGCAGGCGACCTTTTTGCGGACGTTCCATCCTAAACATCGGACCAATATAATAAAGTTTTATGAAACTATTAGCCTTGTCAAGATTATTTTCAATATAGGCACGCACTATTGAAGCTGTGCCTTCTGGTCGGAGGGCATATAAATCCTGCTCTCTTTTAATAAGAAACATCTGCTTCTGCACTATCTCTGTAGATTCACCCAATGAGCGGTTAAATAGATGAGCCTCTTCAATTAAGGGAGGACGTATCTCTAAGTAGTTGTAAATAGACAAGATTTG
>JAGUWZ010000065.1 GCA_020062065.1 Candidatus Omnitrophota bacterium | reverse complement strand
CGTCTGCGAATTAAACCCCTCACTTGAGTTACAGAGATATTGCTCTGTAACTCAAGTGAGGGATAAGTTCGGACTTATAAGTTACGTCGCTTAGATTAGTCTATAGCGAGCTCCGTAACTTATCTCCTTGCTTACGGTATTATCAGCTTCGATATCACCATACTGCATTTTGCCAAGTTTGAATCTTTTGACTTTGGATTAATTTGATATTTATCTATGGTCAAAAGTTTATTTGAGGTCTCAATACTATACATAAAAGTTACAATCTGCTCCATTTTGCCTTCACAGTTCAAATTTAGCAAAAATTTCTTTGCGCTACCCTCCTCTTTCATAGCAGCGGGTTTCAGATCAATAAGGTAAATTTGGGCTTTATTGGCTAAGCCTTCAACTTCTTTCAAAAAAAGAGTAACCTCTTCATTTTCAGACTTCGCTTTCCCCAGGTAAGAACTGTAATTTGCGCGCTGAATCTCAATCTTGTTTTTCTGCGCCAGAATCTTTAGATAATTTTTTATCTCTGAGTCCCTCGTGGTAATCTCTTTATTTAAAGCTTTGATTTTACTTGAAATAACATTTATAACCATACGGTCTAAAAATGCTAGAGAGACAAAAATAAGCGCAGCGTAAAGGATAAGCTTTTCCTTTTTCGACAAATGCGCAAGGAGCGAAAACAATTTTTGCAGCTTTGTGAATTTCATCAGTTAGCCACCTTACGAAGTAAACTATTTATTTCAAAATCTGTCACGTCTTTTTTGCCTTCCTGTCTTCTCGTGGTATATTTGGTTTTGACTTCTTTAAAATATTTCGATTTTCCCAGGGTATCGACAAAAGAAAAAACCGTGGACATAGATTCAGCCGTACCCCTAATGGTGAATTTACCTTCTTTATCAAACCTGATATCATTGAGTTCTAAATATAGCGGGGCAATTTCATGCAATTCCGTTAATACCTTTAAAGAAATCCCCCGGTTTGTCAAGTAACTGCGGATAAGGCTGTTCTTTTGGGAATCCTCTGCCAAATTTTTTGCCTCTTTTGCTAATGCTTGATATTTAGCATCTAAGTTCTTTAAATATGCGCTCTTAAAATAGATATTGCTTGTCAATGTTAAGAAGACCAAAAGAAGTATTACGAGTAATAGAATACCCGAGCTCGTTAAATCCTTGCTTCTTTCTATGAATGCCATTTTTAATTTTATCTCTTCGGGGATAAGATTAACTTTCGATTCAAAATAGGCCCAGAGAGGCGCAATTACATTAAAAAAAGATAAATTCTTGGCGGTTTGCGCTGCGCATACCGCTTTATCAGTAGAGGAAATATGGTTTAAATAAGGTATCACCCGCACGGGCAGATGCGCTGCTTCATTTAAAATAGTTTCTAAAGGCCCTAATTCTTCCAAGGCGCCGGTTAGAATTAACAGATTGGGGGGGGTCTGGATATTCTCAACCTGATATGCCTCTAAGGATTTTTTTATCTCCCCGGCAAATTTTGTCTGGAATTTCTCCACATCGGATATAAGATGCTGCCTGCCTATTGGGATAGATCTGATAAATATCGCCTTGGATTTATTCACGATCATAAAATCGGTAAAAAGCTCATCAATATGTGCAATGCCTACCGGCGCTGGCTCGCTGTCTAATTTAAAAATTTTGCTGGTTAAATAGGCCATACCTTCCTGCGCAAGAAGAATCTTTTCTATCTTTATACCCGCCTTTTCCAATATGCCAAACTGCTTCTTGATCAGACTGTTAGTCACAATTAACAACAAGATTTTAGTGTAGTTCTGTTTGTATATTCCTATTGGAATATAATCAATAATTATCTCTTCCCGGGAATAAGGGGTGTGTCTTCCTGCCTGCAGATTAATGATTTCCTTTATTTCCTTATCGTTCGTAGAGGGAACTTCAATATTTTTGCTTATAACTAAATGGGCAGGTATGGCGATTGAAAAGATAGGGTTTTTTACCTTTAATTCTTTTATGCAGGTCTGGATGGTCTTAGAAATATCATCATCGGATAAACCGCCTAAATTTCGGGTTAATATCTCGATTAATTCCCTCTTATTATTAGGATAAATTTTAAAGTGAGCGATTTTTAAATTATCAGTGCTTAGATCTATACCGATAAGTTCTCGATTGCCCATGTTGGAAAAAAGATTAAATATCCGCATATTTTTTACTCGCATATTCTTAAGACTCATTCCAATGAGGTGGTTTAACAACTAGTAAAATGATAATCAACCCAATTTTGTTAACGCAGATATTCGCAAATCAAACGCGAGATTCTCGCAGATAAAACTTTTTCATCTGCGTAAATCTGCGTGCAATCTGCGTGTATCTGCGTTCAAAAGGTAGTTCTTAAATCGGCTAATTCCAATATAAAACTTTTCCCTTGCGGTTGATTATACAAACCACAAGATCTTTAGACTTTCCTTTATTCAATCCTGCTATACATTTAATCATAAAATTTTCGGATTTAGTAGTAATTTTTTCTAGAATTAAATTAAGCTCTAAGAGTTCGGGATCGCTTAAACGATAAAATTCACTCAATTTAGTTATCATATCAGATGGGGACTGAAAAACATTATCGTCGCTTGTTCCGCTAATAGTATCTTTACCGTTGCGAAAAGATATAATCTTAGCTGCCAAATCTTGACCAACCCCCAATGCCAAAATCACTTCCTTGGAAACGGTATTAATATTTGGTTTGCCCTGACCGTAAATTGTAATATAATTCTTTATCCTTTGAAAGAAATCCGGGGTCATACCTTTAACTAAAAGAACCTCTTCTAAAACTTCAAAAGGCCCGTCCTTAGCTTCATAAGGCTGGGATAAATTCCTATAGTAAGAATCCTCGGCGCTACCTAAGGGAACACTAAGCTGGCTGTCCTGATCACGCCAGTCAATTATCGCATAAGCTAAATCCTGAGCCTGGCTTTCTTCTAAAGCGAATAGCCGAAAAAAGCGTTCCAAAATTTTGAAGTCGGATTTATTTATGTTTATCTTGCTTTCCTCATCGAGCATGCCGTATCGTATCTCTCTAAGATCCGCTTCTTCCTTAGGATCAAAATCATAAGAGATGCTAAAATTCCCTTCACCTACATTTATATCTTTAAATGCAGAAATATTATTGCTCCATTTGTCATTTAATGCGTCATAATCTTTTTCCGGTTCTTTCTTTAATTCCGCAATTGCCTTTTTTATGGCCGCCTCGGCAATAAGACGGAGCTTATCTCTTTCATCAAGCCTCTTAACCAAGATGAGCTTTTGTCTAACCTGGTAACCAAGCATTACCGCAAAAGTAGTCAATAAACAAACCGACCATAAACTAATAATCAATATGCTGGCCCTTTTTTTTAACCTGGTGTTACTCATTCTTCCTGATTATCCTCCTGCGGTCTTGCAACAGGGATATTAAAAGTCCTTACCAGCGTGGTTGTATGGTCTTCTTTGTTAAATTCCATCTCTAATCTCACCGCCAGAGGCAAACCCTCTTTATCCCATTGCTCAAGCCAGAGATATTCTTTTTTATCCGGCTCAAAAGAATAATAACCAAACTTTGCGGATTTAAGATTAGCCAGCCTATGCGAGGTCCTGGCATCCTCGGCGCTGTAAATACCGGAATAATCATTTTGCTTTCTGGTCAAAGTTTCCGTATCAGGGTTAAACCCATAACTTATCTTGCCTGGTGTCCT
>JAGUWZ010000066.1 GCA_020062065.1 Candidatus Omnitrophota bacterium | reverse complement strand
GGGGACAGGGTATTAGAGGCATTAAGCACACATCCTAATATGCTTAAGCGGATAAAGCAGCTTTCGCAATACCATGCTTAAAAAGATAGGTATACCCCAGGAAACAGCCAGAAGGTTGAGCCTATATTTAAGGAGCTTAAGAAGATTAGGCCAGCAGGGCGTTGATCTTGCTTCTTCTGAGGAGATTACTGGATTTTTAAATATCTCCCCAGCGCAATTCAGAAAAGATTTATCTTATTTTGGCGGATTCGGAAAAAGAGGGGTTGGATACGAGGTAAAGGTTTTAAGAAAAGAGATTGAAAAGATTTTAGGCACTGATGTTATCTGGAAAATTGTCCTTGTCGGCGTAGGAAAACTCGGTTCTGCATTACTTGGATACCGTGGTTTTGTTGAATTTAACCTTCAGATAGTCGTTGCCTTTGATAATGACCCGGGTAAAATCGGTAAAATCTGGGAAGGTATAAAGATTGAAGACATCAGTAAAGCGAAAAAGATAATCAAAAAAAATAAGATAAAGATAGCAATCCTTTCTGTTCCAGCGCAAGCAGCTAAAGAATTAAGCAAGGAGTTGGTCAGCTACGGTGTTAAGGCAATATTGAATTTTGCACCCATAAATTTGGTTTTGCCAAAGAATATATTCGTCTCTAATGTGGATATGGCTTCTGAATTGGAAAGCCTGGTTTATAAACTTAAGAGAAGTTAGAAAAAATATGAAAATTCTGGTAATAAATTCCGGAAGTTCCTCCATAAAATATCAATTATTCCAGATGGCTGAGGAAAAGGTAATTGCCAGAGGTCTTTTGGAAAAAATCGGGGAAGAGACCTCTTTTTTTAATCAGAAGAGCATAAAGGCAGATGTGGAATTAAAAGAGCAGATTTCTAACCATGAAGAGGGAATTAATTTTATCCTCAAGATGCTCACTGATGCCAAGCAAGGAGTAATTTCTTCGGTAAACGAAATAGCCGGTATCGGCCACCGCGTGGTACACGGCGGCGAAGAATTTAAGGCACCGGTATTAATTACAGATACGGTTATAGCAAAGATTGAGAAATACGCAGATTTAGCGCCTCTGCATAACCCTGCAAATTTAATGGGAATAATGGCTTGTAAAAAATACCTTAGCCATGCAGTCCAGGTAGCCTGTTTTGATACTGCATTCCACCATACACTTACACCCCAAGCTTATCTTTATGCTATTCCCTATGAACTTTATAGAAAATATAAAATAAGAAGATATGGTTTTCACGGGACTTCCCATTTGTATGTGAGCAGGAGATTGACTGGTCTTTTAAATCGAGATAAAGAGGATTTGAATATCATTACCTGTCATTTGGGTAACGGCTGCAGTATCACCGCCGTGGAAAAAGGGATGTCTGTGGATACGAGTATGGGTTTTACACCGCTTGAGGGGTTAGTAATGGGAACGCGTTCAGGAGATATTGACCCGGCAATCGTTTTTTATCTTAGCCAGAAGGGCTATTCTACCGAAGAATTAAATGACCTTTTAAACAAGAAAAGCGGCCTTCTGGGTATTTCCGGAATCAGCAATGATATGCGTAATCTGTTTGAGGCAAAAGAAAGAGGTGATGAAAAAGCAAAAATAGCCATAGATATTTTTTGTTATCGCTTAAGAAAATATATTGGCGCATACCTGGCTGTGTTGGGTAAGACCGATGCTGTAATCTTCACCGGCGGCATTGGCGAAAATCAAGCCGCAATAAGAGAAGAAAGTCTAAAAAGGCTGGAGAGTTTAGGTATAATAATCAATAAGGAAAGGAATGAGGCTGCCATTAAAGGACAGGAAATGGAAATCAGCGATGATTCTTCAGCAGTAAGGGTCTATGTAATTCCCACCAATGAGGAGGCTCAGATTGCCTTTGATACTTTTGAAATTGCACAGAGATATGAAAATCAAATTTAGGACAAAATTTTTTAGAATTTTACAATGTTTATAGCCAATTTAAGAACTACCTTTTTGAACGCAGATACACGCAGATTACACGCAGATATACGCAGATGGAAAAGTTTTATCTGCGAGAATCTCGCGTTGGATTTGCGAATATCTGCGTTAATAAAATTGGGTTGAAATTATCATTTTACTAGTTGTTAAATCACCTTATGTTTAGAATTCTGGAAAAATATCTGCTAGCTTCCCAAATCCATTATCTATTACTAGAGGCGCCGCTTATTTCCCAGAAAGCCAAGGCTGGTCAGTTTGTGATTGTCAGGGTTAGCGAGAAAGGTGAAAGGATACCCCTGACTATAGCGGATTGCGATTCTAAAGATAAGACAATTACTTTGGTTTTTCAGGAAGTGGGAAAGACGACGTGTATGTTAGCTGCAATGAACAAGGGCGAGAGTCTTCTGGATTTGTTAGGGCCGCAAGGTAATCCTACCCAGATAGAAAATTGCGGAAATGCGCTAGTCATCGGCGGTGGTATTGGAGTTGCTCCGGTTTATCCTTTAGCCAGGGCATTAAAAGAAAAAGCAAATATAGTGACTTCTATAATCGGATACCGTTCCAAAGAGCACGTATTCTGGGAAGAGAAAATGAGATCTGTATCCGAGCGCCTGATTATTGCCACTAACGACGGTTCTTATGGTAAAAAAGGTTTGGTTACGGATATGCTTAGAGAATTAATGGATCAAGGCGAGAGGATAGATATAGTTTTTGCTATCGGCCCGGCAATTATGATGAAAGCAGTTGCGGATCTTACCCGGGCAAAAAATATTAAAACTATAGTCAGCCTTAATTCACTCATGGTCTGCAGCATGGGTATGTGCGGCGCCTGCAGGGTGGAGGTGGGCAAGGAAACGAAGTTTACCTGTATGGACGGACCGGATTTTGATGCCCACCAGGTTGACTTTGATTTGTTGATGAAGAGGCTGGATACGTATAAGGCAGAGGAGAATCTGGGGCGAGACCCCCTTTTTTCAAATGGAGATAGCAGTGGCGGTTGAGAAAAAAGCAGTTCCAATGCGGGAGCAGCCAGTAGAGCAAAGGATAAAAAATTTTGATGAAGTTCCTCTGGGATACAATGAGGAAGAGGCTATAAAAGAAGCATCCAGATGTATGCAGTGTGCGAAAAAAAACTGCGTTCAAGGATGCCCTGTGCGCATAGATATACCGGCATTCATAAAGGCGCTGCGCGAAAAAAAGTTCCAGAAAGCAATTGATATCATTCATAAAACTGATTCTTTGCCTTGTATGACCGGAAGGGTCTGCCCTCAGGAAGAGCAGTGTCAGTTAGTCTGCGTAATGAAAAAAGTGGGAGACCCTATCTCTATCGGACGGTTAGAAAGATTTTTAGCTGATTGGGATTTAGAAAATAGAAAGAACAAAAAAACAGGACAAAAACCCAAAGCAGTTGCAAAGAATAAAAAAGTTGCAGTTGTAGGTTCAGGTCCTGCTGGACTTACCTGCGCTGCAGAGTTAGCCAAGAAAGGCTATGATTTAACTGTTTTCGAAGGATACCACAAATTAGGCGGCGTGTTAGTTTATGGAATACCGGAATTCCGCCTGCCCAAGGCAATAGTAGCTACTGAGATAGAGCTGCTTAAGGAATTAGGTGTGCATTTTGTCATAAATGTACTGATAGGAAGAGCCCTGACAATAGAGGATTTATTTGAAAATGGTTTCAAGGCCATATTTATTGCTGCAGGAGCAGGTCTTCCAGATTTTATGGGTATACCCGGCGAGAACTTAAGCGGCACTTATTCTGCTAACGAATTTCTTACTCGTGTAAATTTGATGAAGGCCTACAAATTTCCGGAGTATGATACGCCGGTTAAAAGAGCAAGCTTTGTTGCAGTTATAGGTGGAGGTAATGTGGCTATGGATTCAGCCAGAACCGCTCTGCGTTTAGGCGCAAGGTATGTATACCTTATATATAGGAGGTCAGAGAAAGAAATGCCAGCAAGAGAAGAGGAAGTTATCCGGGCAAGGCAGGAAGGCATAGATTTTAGGCTCTTGACCAATCCAGTAAGATACATTGGAGATGAAAAGGGAGTTGTCAAACAAGTAGAATGTATAAAAATGGAGTTAGGAGAACCTGATTTTTCCGGCAGGAGAAGTCCGATACCCATTAAAGGTTCGGAATTTAAAATAGATATTGATGAAGCAATTGTGGCAATAGGCAATACCCCAAACCCGATTATCCCGCGCACCACCCCTGGATTAAAAATTAAAAAAGGTGGTGAGATAGAAGCGGATGATTGGGGCGCTACTTCAATTCCAGGGGTCTTTGCCGGAGGAGATATTGTCACCGGTGCGGCAACAGTGATTACAGCCATGGGCGCAGGCAGAAAATCCGCTGAGGCAATTGATAAATATCTTTCTTGCTGATGAACGCCGTCAACCGTCGTAAAGGTATCGTGACAAAAGGTTTTTGTAGCAAACAACTTTACAAATAAGGTTGAACGTTAAATGTAAAATCGAAGGGTGTCCCCTT
>JAGUWZ010000067.1 GCA_020062065.1 Candidatus Omnitrophota bacterium | reverse complement strand
ATTAAGAAGCAGCCTCGGCCTGTATTTGTTCCATAATCTCATCAGCTATTTCGGAATTATCGTAAACATTCTGCACATCGTCGTGTTCTTCAAGGGCATCAGTTAGCACAAGAAGCTGTTTGGCGGTTGAGGCGTCTAATTTTACGGTAGAAGAAGGTATCATTGTAATTTCCGCAACTTCCCACTTTATTCCATTTGACTCTAGAGAGCGCTTTACTTTCTCAAAATCCTGTGGTGTTACAAAAATCTCATAACTTTTAGTATCAGATTTCATATCTTCAGCGCCAGCCTCCAACAAAACCGCCATCAAATCTTCTTCTTTAACTTCTGTTTTATTTATCAAGATATACCCTTTCATACTGAACATCCAACTAACCGAGCCGCCTAAATTACCATTTTTTTTCGACATAATATTGCGTATTTCGGCTGTAGTGCGGTTTTTATTATCCGTTATAGCCTCAATCATAAGTGCGACTCCGCCTGGTCCAAAACCTTCATACTTTACTGTTTCATAAACCATACCCGGCAATTCACCTGTTCCGCGCTTTATTGCCATCTTCACATTATCCGAAGGCATATTAAACTCTTTTGCATGTGCAATTACTGCTCGTAACTTAGCATTGGTATCAGGATTACCGCCGCCCTCTCGCGCAGCAACAGTTATTTCTTTGATAATTTTAGTGTAGGTAGCACCTTTAATAGCATCGGCTGCTGCCTTTTTGCCTTTATTAGTTTTCCATTTAGAATGACCAGACATTCTTACACCTCCTGCAAAAACAAGAATTGTCATTTGCATCTACAGGTCTGACCTCTAAATGCAAATTAAGAAGAGGCAAGGTAGAATAAGCCGGGTTATGTTTACGTGGCCGGGACGCTTTCGTTCGGAAGGTGTCCCTTCACACATAGTGGTCATTTATCTAATCCTTGGGGTTACCCCCGAGAATTTAGCAGCCTACCCTCCCGCTCATCCTATTAATATAAATTTCTCAAGGATTTCAACTGGGCATTTTATTCCCACCTTATCGGTGGGATGAACGGGACTATTTGACCTTGCTCCGCGTAGAGATTGCTGCGTTTCACATCTCTCGTCTCTGTAGCTCTCCCGACCTTCGCCTTGCCGCACAGTCAGGATCCCGACAGCCGAAGATTTTCTTGGGTCATCAGGATAATCCGCCCCGCGCCTTTGTTTGTATTCAAGCTAAAGCGCAGGAGATGGGCGTTACCCACTACGCTTACCCTCTGGAGCCCGGACTTTCCTCCCCCCGCCACTTTCTGTTTAGTTTATGCTAAATTGAAAGTGGTGGGGGGCGACCACTTTCTACCCTCCTCAAATTTCCCCATCCTACAAGGCGCTAGATGCGCCGAAGGATTCTAACTCTGCTGTTTTAAATTCTCTTTTACCGCTTTAGTTGCTAATTTATCGGCACCGCGATTCTCTTCTCGCGGGATAAGTATTAGTGAAACCTTCTTAAAAGCCGATAAAAGACGCAAGACCTGATTATATAGCCCGATGATATTGGGATGCTTTACCTTGTAAACTTTTTTTAGTTGTCGATACAAAAGTTGACTGTCTGTATTTATCTTTATACTTTCAGCGTGACGAATCAAACCTTCCTGCAATCCGAAAATTAAAGCTGTGTATTCGGCAATATTATTGGTGGCAAAACCTATGCAACGCGAAATATTTTTTATTGTTTGTCCATTCTCGCAAATAACCACTCCGATACCGCTTGGACCGGGATTCCCTTTGGATGCGCCATCAACATAAATCTCCAATTCACTCATCAGCAATAAACAATATCCTATTACAAACTTCACAGGTAATTATGCGCTCATACATTTGTATGAGATTTATCACCTGCGCAGGCACAAACATATTGCATCCCATACAGGTATTATCTTTTACAACAACTATGGCTAAAGCGTCACGGTTATGCAATATCCTTTCATACTGTGTAAGTATCTTTTTATCTATATCCGGAATAATTTGTTTTCTCTGGAGATCCAACTGTGCTAAACGTTCATCTATCTCTTTAATCCTGTCTTCATTTTTTTTCTTTTCCGCATTAAACGTCTCTTCTTTTTGTTGAAGCCTTTTTTTCTCCTCATCAATATCTTTTTTTACTTTTTCTATCTTATCCATAGATTCCAGAATCTTATCTTCTACTATCGAGGCATCGGCTTTTGCATCCTGTATCTGTTGTAACATTGCATTGTATTCCTTATTTGTCTTAAGTTGGTAAAGTTGGATCTGTAATTTTTTAGCACTCTCTTCTTTGGAAGCCAACTCTAATTCTTTATCACTCCTCTGCTTTTGTAAATCCAATAAAACCTTCTCTAAGTTAACAAGATTCTTCTTTTCAGCCTCAAAAGAAGCCTTAAGCGTTTCGATTTCCTGGGGTTTTTGTCTCTTTTCTTCGTTTAAGCTATAAATCTGACTGTCTGTAGCTTGCAATTGAACTAAAATATTTAACTGTTTTTTTAGATCAGCCATCACTAATCTTTTATTTTCTCCTTTTTTATCTACAATTCCATAATCACTTCCATATGGGCGATATAGGACTTGAACCTATGACCTCTACAATGTGAGTGTAGCGCTCTAACCAGCTGAGCTAATCGCCCTTAACGAACTGGGCCCAGAAGGGTTCGAACCTACGACCAAGAGATTATGAGTCTCCTGCTCTACCGCTGAGCTATGGGCCCTAAAAATAATAAACCAAAATAATGCTCCCGCAGATTTGCTATCGCAAATCTATAAGCTGGAGCAAACCTATAAATGTTATATGATACTATTTCCAATGGGTTTTGGCAAGGGAAAAATCATTTCGGGTT
>JAGUWZ010000118.1 GCA_020062065.1 Candidatus Omnitrophota bacterium | reverse complement strand
TTAAAAATATGCTCTTAATCTCGCATTCGGTTAATCACACCTTTAATATTGGAAAGACAATAGCCAGATACTTGAACAAGGCAGATATAGTCTGTCTTTTTGGCGAGCTGGGTTCGGGGAAGACCATTTTGACCAAAGGTATCAGTGCGGGTTTGGGTGTGAAGAAAAACAAGGTAAAAAGCCCTTCCTTTGTTTTGATGCGTCAATACAAGGGAAGAATCCCTATCTATCATTTTGACTTTTATAGGTTGGACAATCCAGGGGATATACTTGGTATCGGCTATGAGGAATTTTTCTATGACGAAGGTATCTGTGTTATAGAATGGGCGGACAGATTAAAGAATTTGTTGCCGGAAAAGTTTTTAAAGATAGAGTTATTTGTCAAAGGCGAGAAAACAAGGCTGCTTAATTTTAGCGCACAGGGTAGCTGCTATAAGGCGTTATTGGAGAAGGTCTATGCGCATATTAGCCATTGATACGTCAACTAAAATTTTGTCTTTGGGAATATGTGACGGTAATAAAATATACGAATATAATCTAGAGATGGGTATAAGACTCTCCGGATTGCTTATTCCGACCTTAAAGAGAATCGTTGATAGTTTGGGCTGGCAAATGAAAGATATTGATTGTTTCGTTTGCGGTTTAGGTCCGGGTTCTTTTACCGGCGTGCGTCTGGGTTTAGCTACAATCAAAGGGTTGGCACTCTCTTTAAATAAACCAGTGGCAGGGATATCAAGCCTGGATATCTTGGCCAAAAACGTAAAAGAAGAAAATGGTTTCGTTATTCCTATTATCGATGCCAAAAGGAATCTTGTCTATAACAGCATTTATAAAATAAAAGGTGGCGTATTAAACAGGATTACCGCTTATATGCTTTTGGAGGAAGATGAATTTTTAAAAAAAGTTAAGAAGAAAATAGCGGTTAAAAAAGGAAATAATATCGTAATTCTGGGTGATGCAATAAATTTATATAAGGGCAAGCTTTTAGCGGAGCTTGAAGGGGTCAAAATTTTAGATAAGGATTACTGGTATCCTCAAGGAAGAAATATCATTGAGCTGGCTAAAGAGAAAATAAAGAATAAAGAACTAAATACTGCTTTTGAAATTAAACCCATTTATCTTTATCCCAAGGAATGCCAGATTAGAAAGTCGTCAGCTCTCAGCTATCAGCCAGGATTATAGCTGAAAGCTAAAAGACTAAAAAGCTGAAAGCAAATAGAAGATGAATAAACATATAAGCTACAGGCCGACGTGGGCAGAAGTTAATTTAGCAAACCTTGCCTACAACTTTAATCAGATAAAAAAACTATTATCCCCGGATGTCAAAGTTATGGTTACAGTTAAAGCAGATGCCTATGGCCATGGTCTGATACCTGTGACCAGAAAATTGGTTTCCTGCGGCGCAGATTATTTTGGTGTGGCTTCAATAGATGAGGGGATAAAAATAAGACAGGCAAGAATAAATCTGCCTGTCTTGGTGTTAGGTGCGGTTCTTGAAAGTGATATCGAAGCTTTATTTAGGTATAATCTCACTCCGACTGTCTGCATGCAAGATTTAGCGAATAGCTTAAATCGCAAAGCTAAATTTTTTAAAAAAACTATCAATGTGCATATTAAAGTTGACACAGGTATGGGCAGACTCGGTGTCTTAGCTTATGATGCTCTTAAATTAGTAAGGGATGTGGCGAAATTAAAATTTATCAATATTGAGGGGTTATTTACTCATTTCGCATTTGCAGATTTGGATAAAGAATTTACATTATACCAGATAGATTTGTTTAATCGGCTAATTGAAAAGTTGCAAAAAGCAGGTATACACATACCCCTGCTTCATGCGGCAAATAGCATAGCTGTGATAAATTTCAAGAACAGCCATTTTAACATGGTTAGACCAGGATTAGTGATTTATGGGCTTTCGCCACTTGAAAATTTGCCGATAAAATTAAAACCCGTTTTAAGTTTAAAAACTAAAATCGTCTACTATAAAAGAGTACCTAAGGGCTACGGTATAAGTTACGGCCACGATTATATTACCAAAGGTAACACCACTATTGTAGATTTACCTATCGGTTATGGTGATGGCTATCCTCGCAACTTATCCAATAAGGCTAAGGTTTTAATCCACGGTAAACTATTTAAGATAAGCGGAAGAATTTGCATGGACCAGATAATGGTAGATGTGGGTGATACGGCGGTAAAAGTCGGCGATGAGGTGGTACTCATCGGCACTCAGGGAAAAAATAAAATTACTGCAGAAGACTTAGCAGCCCTTTCAGGAACTATTCCTTACGAAATTGTCTGCGGTTTAGGCAACCGCATCCCCCGCATTTTTAGTTTTTAGGGGACGTTCCCTTAAGTGACACCCTTTGACACTCTAACGAATTAAATACCTTATACTTATCCAATTTAAGAACTACCTTTTTAAACGCAGATGAACGCAGATTGCACGCAGATATACGCAGATTTAAAGATTTATCTGCGAGAATCTCGCGTTTGATTT
>JAGUWZ010000146.1 GCA_020062065.1 Candidatus Omnitrophota bacterium | reverse complement strand
CTGTTTTGTCTAAACCCTTTGGCATAAAACGGGACCCAGGGTTAAATGAGTTTATAATGGGGACGGCAAATTTAGATGCTATATTAAATAATATTACGGATATTATATTAGGGGAAATGAAATTTGAAGATGTAAGAAGGACTCCAGGAATTGAAAATATTTGGATTATACCTTCTGGACATCTGCCTGCTAATCCAGTGGAGGTTTTGGAATCCAAGGAGATGGAAAATTTAATTGAGTTACTCAAGAAACAGTTTGACGTTATTATTTTTGATACCCCTCCTGTTTTACCTGTTACTGACGCCAGCATTTTAACTTCCAAGATAGATTGCACGCTTATTGTTTATGAAATTGGCCGGACCAGCCGCGAAGCGCTTCTGCGCACAAAAGTCCAATTAGAATCAGTGGGAGCAAAAATTGCCGGAATAATTTTAAATCATACCAAGGCCCAGACTGAAGCCGTTGTTTCCTATCCGTATTATTACAGATATAAGTATAAATATTACAGCAGGATGGATTCAGATAAAGAAGGCAAAAAAGAAAAAGAGGTATAGAGCCCCTGACTAGCCGAAATGCCCAGCTCAGTAATGTTTTAGTAATCAGTCTCTTAATTCTCGCCATAATTCTAATTTCTTTTATTTCTCGCCTCTCCTTTCAAATTTCATTAATTTTTATTTTGTCTTTTTTGCTCTTTCTACTTGCTTTTGTTAGTACTGACTTTGCCTTGATTATTTTGATTTTTGCCATGCTGCTTTCTCCTGAGATTACAGCTGGCGGCATCACCGGCAGGGCAGTCGTGCTTCGGCTAGACGATATTATTTTGTTTGTCATATTTTTGGGCTGGTTAGCCAAAATGGCTGTGAACAAAGAGTTGGGATTATTAAAGACCACTCTTGTTAATCGTCCCATATTTGCCTACATCTTTGTATGTCTTTTATCAACGGCTATCGGGGGGCTGGCCAGAACAACCAACCCCAAAGAAAGTGTTTTTTATATTTTAAAATATCTGGAATATTTTATAGTTTTTTTTATGGTGAGCAATAACATCAGAGATAAAAGACAGATAAAAATTTTTGTTTTTTTTATGTTATTAACTTGTTTAATAGTAAGTTCATATGCAATATTTGTATATTACGCAAGGGGAATGCGTGCCAGCGCGCCTTTTGAAGGGGCCTCAGGAGAGCCAAATACCCTGGCTGGATACTTGCTGGTGATTATGGGAATGACATTAGGGCTTTTTTTGGAGCTTAGTTCTAAAAGAGGTTTGCGTTTTTTATTGGGGATCTTCCTTGTTTTTATCATGCTTACCTTTCTTTTTACCCTATCCCGAGGAGGCTGGTTAGGTTTTATAGCGATGTTTTTAAGTTTGTTAATATTCACTAGGAAGCAAAAAATGTTTTTATTAATATCTTTGCTATTTGTGATTTTGGGTTCTTCTTTTATTTTCCCTAAAGAAGTGGTTCGTCGTTTCGAGTCTACTTTTAGACCAGGAACAACTTATACTATCCTGGGCACAAAAATTACACTCGATGAATCTTCATCAGAACGGATTAAATCCTGGCAGCATTCTTTTGATAGATGGCTTAAGAGGCCGATATTAGGATATGGGGTCCCTGGCGACAGTGTTGTTAGTGATGTGCAGTATGCCCGTATCCTCAGAGAGGTTGGCCTGGTGGGCCTTTTAGCATTTTTCTGGCTCATCACCAGGCTTTTTAAGGTTGGAATGAGAAGTTTTACCTCACCCCAGATTGATGACTTTGGCAAAGGTTTAAGCTTAGGTTTTATTTCTTCCCTCGTAGGACTTTTAGTTATGGGCCTTGCCTCAGAAGTATTTATAATCATCAGGATTATGGAGCCATTCTGGTTTCTGGCGGCGATAGTGGCGATGTTGCCTGAAATTATTAACAATACCGATGTGCAAAACGATGGATGAAAAGAATAAAATAGAACAGACCTTATCCCATCGGCTTATAAAAAACGTAATCTGGAATTTTATCGGCCAACTCTGGATGGCGTTGATTGGTTTTTTTGCCACGCCTTTTATTGTGCGTACCTTGAGTGTCAATTTCTATGGGATATACACACTTATCGGGATTATTATAGGATATTTTTCTTTCTTACAATTTGGTTTGGGAAGCGCTGCTGTAAAGTATATAGCGCAATATTATGTCAATAGGCAAGAGGAAGAAATAACAAAGACATTTTGGGCATGTTTAATAATTTATTCTTTGATAGGAATGTTAGGAGCAGGGTTAATTTATTTTTCCAGCCGTTTTATTGTCGAGCGCATACTTAAAATTTCTCACGAACTAAAAAGTACCGCTTTTTTTGTAATCAGGCTGGGTTCTTTAGGATTTTTGATTTCTATGATTTTGGGTGTAGTCAGCAGTGTCATTCAAGCAGTGGGAAGGTTCGATATATTGAACCTGCGAGGGATTGTATTGGGAAGTTTACAAATAGGCTTAACCGTTTTCCTTTTAAGCATTGGATTATCGCTTAAGGAAGTAATAATCTCCAATGTGCTTGTTGATTTAGTTGGTATTTATGTGCTCTGGATTTTAGTGAGAAAAATACTGCCATTTTTATCAAGACCCATTTGGGATAAGGATTATGTAGTCAGACTTTTCAAATTTGGCGGTTTTGTTACTATTTCCGGGATTGTCGGCCCAATTTTGTTAAATATTGAAAAGTTTTTTCTTACCTCACTGCGTCCTATCTCGAGTCTCACCTATTATTCCGTTCCATTCGGTCTTATGGATAGATTAACTATTATACGCTCGTCATTTTCCTCTGTCCTGTTTCCTGCTTTTAGTTCTTTGCAGGAGGTTTCGGATAAACAAATAAACAAAGAGCTTCATGAACGAAGCGCTCTCTATATCCTTTTTCTTTATTCGTTTTTCGTCCTGTTTTTCATTATATTTGGCAGGCAGTTTCTCGCCGCATGGATAGGGAATAACTTTGCCTTTAATTCTAGCCGGATACTGGCTATATTGTCTATCGCTGGCCTGATTAATGCCTTGGCTGTTCCCTCTATGAATGTCCTTCAGGGATTCAATAGACCACAAATTCCTGCTTTATTTCACGTTATTGAAACCCTGCTTTATATCCCTTGCGCTTATCTTTTTATCTGGCGATTCGGTGGAACAGGAGCTGCCCTTGCTTGGCTCCTACGGGTTCTCTTAGATACAATACTTCTTCACCGGGCATCGTGTAGTTTATTCGGGGAGCGGATTCTTGTATGGTATGGAAGGCTTTTTTCAAAAGGGTTTATTCCCGTTTCAGTATGTGGCTTGGCCCTGTTTGCTTTAAAAAGTTCTAACCAGCGATTTTTTTCCTTTAGTGATATTTCCGGAATCTTCTCGGTATTTATTTTATACAGCTGTGTCGTTTGGAAATGGGGGCTTGATGATTTCGCACGCCTGAAAGCTAAACAGTTTCTGACAGGGCTATTGCATGGATGAATATGATTATTAATACTTGCTTTTCTAACGGGACGGGTGTATGAAGAGAAGACAACTCAACCTTTACTTCTGTATCTACGCAGACAACATTACCAGCCTGGAGGTCCGCAGATTCCTTATCTCTGTTAGACGGGCGCTGGGCAAGAAAATCACCCTTATTTTGGACAAATGGAGCGTGCATAAAGCAGGCTGCTTAAGAATTACTTCCGGAGGTATTCCTACAGTATTAACGTGGAGTGGCTGCCCAGCTATTGCCCTCCGGAGCTTAACCCCACAGAGCAGGTCTGGAGATACTCTAAGTACACCGACCTGGTCAACTCTGCCCCTAACTCATGTTTGCCTAAAAACAGGTAATTTTTGATACTTTTCAGGGATTTCCCGACG
>JAGUWZ010000119.1 GCA_020062065.1 Candidatus Omnitrophota bacterium | reverse complement strand
TTAACAGAACTATGGAAAGACGACTTATTTTAGCTTTAACGCTATCTTTTTTAGTCCTTCTTGTTTCATCTAAGTTGATAACTAGACCTGTAACTGCCCCCCAGCCACAGATTGTGGCGCCAACAATAGAACCCTTGATAAAGTCCTCGCAAGAACTTCCTTTGTTATCGGAATTTGAATATATGAGTGGAAAATCAAAGCTCATTTTCATTGAGCCTCAGGCAGCGATAAGGGAAATTATATTTGAAGATTACCAGTTCTATAAATTCCCTTTGAAATACAGTTTATTGGTAGGCAATGAAGCCATGGCTTTTAAAAGACAACCTACTGCAAACAATGAAGTTATATATTCTTACCGCGATAAAGATAAAAACATTATTAAAGATTTTCTTTTCTCTAAGTCCAATTATGACATAATGTTAGAGATAAAAATTCAAAATATCTCGTCTTCTACCCTAAAGATTAACCTGCCTTTAATTTTAGGTGTATTGGATTATACGCCTAATAAAAATCAGATGCCCTATCATGACGTAACTATTGCCGAAAAAGACAAAATTTCTTATGCAAATATCCGTAAAGAAAATTCATTTAATTATTTGAAATTTATAGGGTTACGTGATAGATATTTTTGTGCCATTATTCAGCCCCCTGGAGAAAGCTATACAGGTTTTATCAAAAAAATTTCTCCTCATCAGTCCGAAATAGGAATAATCTCTCCGGAATTACAAATTGCGCCAGATTCTGAACTAAGACAAAAATTTCATATCTATTTGGGGCCACAAGACTTAAAGTTAATTAAAGCTATTAATCCAGATTGGCAGGCAATAATTCATTATGGCAAATTGGATTTGATTGCTCAACTTTTATTAAAATTACTCGATTTTTTCTTTTTTCTCGTACATAACTGGGGTTTGGCAATAATAATATTAAGTCTGACTATTTATATTGTCCTTTATCCACTAACATTAAAGCAAATGAAATCTATGAAGGAAATGCAACTTATGCAGCCGCAAATAGAAGAATTAAGAAAGTTATATAAAAACAATACTCAGAGATTAAATAAAGAGATTATGGAGTTATATCGTAAGCACAAAGTTAATCCTTTTGGGGGCTGCCTGCCTTTAATTCTACAAATCCCGATTTTTTTTGCCCTTTACCAGGTTTTATCTCGCTCGATTGCCCTAAAAGGAGCTGGTTTTCTTTGGATAAAAGATTTATCTGAATCAGACCGTTTATTTCGGTTCCCCGTGGAACTACCTTTTTTAGGTCAATATTTTAATCTTTTACCAATTTTAATGGCAATAGGAATGTTCATTCAGCAAAAAACTTCCATGGCTAAAATGAGCAGTACTGGTGTAGAACAGCAGAAATTAATGATGATAGTCTTCCCAATTATGTTTGGAATTTTTTTCTATAACATGCCTGCTGGATTAGTGTTATATTGGTTTATTAATAGTTTCCTTACTTTATGGTATCAATTAGTAATTACCAGAACAAAATAAAAGCCGTTAGAGACAACTTTATTCTCTTGCATTGCCCAATAGTCTCTAAGAGGGTTGAAAGCAGTTTAAAAAAATGAGATGATTTAACAACTAGTAAAATGATAATTTCAACCCCATTTTAACGCAGATTTTCGCAAATCAAACGCGAGATTCTCGCAGATAAAACTTTTCATCTGCGTAAATTAGCGTGTAATCTGCGTTCATCTGCGTTCAAAAGGTAGTTCTTAAATTGGCTAAAAAGTAGTTTATCCTGATACTAAGCAGTACCCAATAAATCTGCGCCTTAAAAGAAGTGCCTTAGGCACTGCCGGAGTATAATAAAAATGGAACTCGAAGTAGAAGGTAAAACCATAGAAGAGGCGATAAAAAAAGCCTTGAAAGAACTAAAATTGCATAGAGATCAAGTTAAAATTAAGATACTGCGCGAAGAAAAAAAAGGCCTTTTTGGTATGCCAGGCGCAAAAATGGCTAAAATAACAGTGACTACAATAACAGGCAAGCAGGCACCACCCCTATTACCTACGCAGTGATAGTGAAGTTCCTCGTGGAACTTTTTGTAACTCTATAATTCACAATGGGAAAAATCATAGCAATATGTAATCAAAAAGGTGGTACAGGCAAGACTACATCAGCAATTAATATCTCGTCTTACTTAGCTTTGTTAGGTAAAAAAATCTTACTTATTGATCTAGACCCCCAGGCAAATGCTACCAGTGGTTTAGGTATAGATAAACACAATATCAAAAAAAGCACTTACCATGTTCTTTTGGAAGAAGTTAATTTGAGGGATATATTACAACCTACAATTATTGAGAATTTAGCATTAGCACCTTCAAATTTAGATCTTACAGGCGCAGAAGTAGAGCTGGTGGGAGTTGTGGGCAGAGAATTCAGATTAAAAAGAGCTTTAATTGCAGAAAGAGAAAACTTTGATTTTATAATTATTGATTCACCGCCGTCCCTAGGATTATTAACGATCAATGCATTATCTGTTGCGGATTCTGTGCTTGTTCCTGTGCAGTGTGAATATTATGCCCTGGAAGGATTAAGTCAACTTATGAATACGATTAATTTAGTAAAAAATAACCTTAATCCTAACTTGGTTATCGAGGGGGTAATTCTTACTATGGCTGATTTTCGGACTAATCTCAGCAGAGAAGTTATCAGTGAAGTAAAAAATAATTTTAAAGAGAAGGTTTATGCTACAATTATTCCGCGCAGCATTCGTTTAAGCGAAGCGCCAAGTTATGGTAAACCAATTGCTCTGTATGATAGAAACAATTTAGGGGCAATAAAGTATGAAGAGTTAACTCGAGAAATAATAGGCATATCAATTCCTGTGTCTGATTCGGTTATTAAAGAAAATAATCTGGTTCAAACCAATGAATCTCAGACTTACGGAACACGGTCGGTTTTTAATGTTTAGAAAAAGATAGTCTCTGTGGTTAGTTTTTCACAGAACGGAGAAAAATTTGTTTCTCGCGGTATCTACCGCTCGAAGTCAATTTTTTTCTTCTATAATAATGTTTGGGAGGAACTTAGATCCTTCGCGGCATCTGCCGCTTAGGATCAATTTTTCCTTCTCTAGAAATGTTTGGGAAAAATTGAGGAGATTAATATGGAAAGAAAAGCATTGGGAAAAGGAATAAGCGCATTAATCCCAATGGTTGAAGAGGAGAGAAGCCAGAAAATTGTTTTTCTCAGAATTGAACAAGTTAAGCCCAATCCTTTTCAGCCACGGGAAAATTTTGATTCTGAAAACATGGAAGAGCTTATTAAGTCAATTAAAGAAAAAGGCATCATCCAACCAATTTTAGTTAGACCTAAAGGAGATGAATATGAATTAATTGCCGGTGAACGCAGGTTGCGCGCTGCTAACATGTTGAATTTAAAGGAGATACCAGTAATAATTAAGGATGTGCAAGATCAAGATTCTTTAGAATTATCTCTTATTGAAAACATTCAAAGGCAAGAGTTAAATCCGATTGAAGAGGCGCACGCTTATCAATATCTCATTGACAAATTTAAGCTCACCCAGGAGGAAATCAGTGAAGTTTTGGGTAAATCTCGAGTGTCAATCACAAATACTTTGCGTCTATTAAAACTGCCCATTGAGATACAGGAAGAAATTAAGAACGAGAGACTTACTTTTGCCCATGGAAGGGCGCTATTAGAAATAGAGGATACTAATCTACAGCGCCGATTAGTTCAGGATGTGATATCTAAGTCCTTGTCTGTCAGAGAGTTAGAGAATTTAATCAAAGCGCGCCGGACAAAGACGATGAGATTAGGACCGGGAATAAAAGTTAATGGAACTGAACCGTATCTGGCAATTCTTGAGCAAGAATTACAACAGATTTTTGCCACCAAAATTAGAATTATAAAGAAGAAGAAGCGAGGACATATTCTTATTGAATTTTATTCTCAGGAAGATTTGCAAAGAATCGCAGAAAGGTTAAAGGCACCTTCAACATCATAAATATGATTACACAGATTATCCCGATGACGATAAACATTGGTCCCATCGGGATCCCGATCCAACCACTTAATCGCCGTATCGGGAAGAAGCATAGATTACACAGAAAGATGGAAGAAAAGGGCCCTCTTACAGCAAGAATAATTGCTTGGCTTGCTGTTTTAAGGTTGGAAGAGGTGGCAGAGATGCTGGCGGAAAGGGAGGTAAGGCAAAATCGGTGGTAGTGAGAATAAGTATAACTTTAAATAACTTTATATTGACAAAGTTATATTCCTATGGTATAGTTTGGTAGGGAGGTGAATGAGATGGAAAAAACTACATTCGCGATGAAAATTGATAAAGGGGTTCTTAAGGATTTTAAGAGTTTTTGTAAAGAACATGGGATTAAGTATAGTTTCTTTATTGAAGAGGCGGTCAAAGAAAAATTAGAAGAAGAGGAATTAAAAGAGGATATTTTAGATTTTAAGACTCTACGCAAGGAAGAAAAGTTGGCCATCCCTTTTGAGAAATATTTGAGGAGGCGTGGTGGAGTATAAGCTAGAGGTTGTTCCTTCAGCACAAAAAGACCTAGATAATTTAGAAGAGAGGTTTTTTGAGCAGATAAAAGATAAGATAAATTCTTTAAAATCCAACTCACGTCCGCATGGCTGTCTGAAGTTAACTGCCGAGGAAGGTTATCGGATAAGGAGCGCAGACTACAGGATTCTTTATCGTATAGACGATAAAAATAAGATAATTTATATCTATAGGATAAAACATCGAAAGGAATCTTATAGATAGTGGAGGTGTTCCCGGGAGATTTAGAAGAGGCGGCAGAGATGCTGGTGGAAAGATGAGAAGGGGTTGATGTGAAAAAGATAGCTTGTATTCTAATATTAGTCTCGTGCTGCTTTACTTTAAAATTGTTTGCACAAGAGTTTGGCAATTTGCCTGATCAAATAACAGATGATGAATATAAAGTATATTCTGATGCCCTTTCACAATTAAGGCTATTACCTGAAGGGAAAAACGTTCTTGTCATTCGCGAGATAACCACAATAAGTAGGGAAGAGTTCAATGAAAGGGATAAATCATATTTGAAAAAAAAGTTTGGTGAGAAAATAAGTGATGATTTAATTAAGGAGTTTGGTGCGGTAAATGCCAAGCCCAGAACACTACAAAACAAATTTAGTAATTCTCTTAATACCGTTGTTATCTCAAAGTCAGAAGAAGATAAAATATTTAATCCTATTGACGAGGGTTGGGAAAGGTTCTATTTAAAATATCCCAAATCTACGGGAATCATTGAACTGTCGCGGGTTGCCTTTGACCTGCGTAAAACAAAGGCACTTCTGTATTATGGAAGCAGTTCTGATTTTGGTAAGGGTGGGATCGGATATTACGTATTACTTAAAAAAGAGAATGATAGATGGATTATTGAAAAGAAAGTTATGTGTTGGATTGCATGAGATTAGTACATTGTCTCATTAATTCCTGATAATATCATAATGTCTGCCAAGTTTTTCGCGGGCATCGTTCTTTGTAAACTGCCAGGAAATGGTTGTTTTT
>JAGUWZ010000038.1 GCA_020062065.1 Candidatus Omnitrophota bacterium | reverse complement strand
GCTACTGGCTATTTTTATATTGACTGGTAAAAAAATTAATGTATAATGTTGCTTGGCTTTCTTGGTTTTTGCTTTTGATAAATCTTAAAAACCACTTTTCCACAAAATTATCAACTCTGTGTATAAGCTGTGGATAGCGTGAATTAGACACATGTTAGACATCCAATCAATATGGAAAGAGGTAGGGGATTATTTAAAAACCAGAGTGGGCGATAGCGTCTTTCAAACCTGGATTCTACCCTTAAAACCCAAACAGAAAAAAGGCAACAATTTTGTTCTTGAAGCGCCGGATACTTTCTTTAGAGATTGGGTTGAGCAACATTATAAAGCCCTCATCCAGGAGGCGCTGTGTCAGATTCTAAAAGAAGATATTCAATTAATCTTAGAAATCAATTCCCAGGCTAATAATACCATCCCCCGGACCCTAACAGAACAAACAAAGCTAAAAAACCCAGGGGTTTCTTCGTCTGACCTGTTGTTAAACTCGCGTTATACTTTTGAAAATTTTGTTTTAGGCCCTTCCAACCGACATGCGCACGCTTTTTCTTTGGCTGTAGCTGAATCTCCTGGCAAAAGCTATAATCCTTTATTTGTTTATGGCGGGGTGGGACTGGGTAAAACCCATCTTATGCAAGCAATATGTCACCACATCAAAAATAAGTTTAGCAATTTAAAAATTTGTTA
Source organism: Candidatus Omnitrophota bacterium (assembly GCA_020062065.1). Classification (GTDB taxonomy): domain Bacteria; phylum Omnitrophota; class Gorgyraeia; order Gygaellales; family Profunditerraquicolaceae; genus JAGUWZ01. The sequence goes on along the minus strand of JAGUWZ010000038.1, from coordinate 6,546 downwards.
TCTACCTTCGGAAAGATTTACCAATGAACTCATTGACGCCATCCAACATCGTTCCACATCTGGTTTCCGTCAAAAATACAGAAATGTTGATGTTTTAGTCTTAGATGATATACACTTTATTGCAGGCAAAGAATCCACCCAGGAGGAGTTTTTCCACACCTTTAATGTTTTGTATGATGCCCACAAACAGATTATTATCTCCTCTGATAGGACACCCAAAGAAATCGCTAATTTACAAGAGAGGTTGGTTTCGCGTTTTGGTTGGGGGTTAACCACAGATATTCAACCGCCGGATTTAGAGACGCGTGTTGCCATATTAAAAAAGAAAATCGAAAGAGAGCCTGTGTTTGTGCCCGATGACGTTATCTTTTTTATTGCCCAACTTATCAAAACCAATATTAGAGAGTTAGAGGGCGCCCTTATCCGCATAATTGCTTATTCATTATTAGAAGAGGAGCCTATCAATTTGGAATTAGCTAAAGAGGTTTTAAAAGATTTATTAAAAGAACCCAAAAAATTGATTACTATAGATTTTATACAGCGCTGTGTGGTAGAGGAGTTTGGTATCTCCTTACAAGATTTAAAATTAAAACGTCGGAATAAAAATATTGTTTTACCTCGACAAATAGCGATGTTTTTAAGTAGAGAATTAACAGATCTGTCTTTTCCTGAAATAGGTGGTTATTTTGGGGGTAAAGATCATACCACAGTGTTACATTCATACAACAAAATTAAAACAGAAATGAATAATAATGTGTTTTTAAAAAATAAGATTGATAAGATTATACAGGTTATTCAACAATAAATCCACTATTTATACCCAAGAAGATTATCTCTAACTCAATTAAATTGTAAGAGTTGGTTTTTTTAACACAACCCAAAATCCATTATTACTATTATGATATTAATATATTTAATTAATAATAAAAGGAGAAAGAATGAAATTTAAGGTGAATAAAGATGTTTTATTAAAAGGTATAGAAACAATTGAAAATGTTATTAGCGCAAAAATTACATTACCCATACTATCCAATTTTTTAATTGAGACCCAAAAAGACAATCTTAGGTTAACAGCCACAGATCTTAATATAGGAATAAGCTGTGTAATACCTGTGGATATTCAAGAACAAGGAGCGATAACCATACCAATAAGAAGATTTAGTAGTATTATTAGGGAATTATCTGAAGATGATTTATGGTTAACCGCCCAAAAAAATAATATTGTGATTATAGAATCCAAACTATGCCAATTTAAAATTGTTGGGCTACCCCCAGAGGAGTTCCCCAAACTACCCAAATTTAACAATATAGAAGCAATAAAATTAGAACAGGTGAGTTTAAAACAAACATTAAATCAAACATCATTTGCTGTTTCTTTGGATGAAACCAGACATATTTTAAATGGTGTGTTATTTAAAATATACCAAAATAATGCGACTTTTGTAGCCACTGATGGGAAAAGGTTGGCAATTGTTAATAAAAAACTAAATCAGGTTATCAATAAAGATATACATATCATTGTTCCTATTAAAACTATACAAGAGTTATTGCGTAATTTAAAAGATGAAGGAGAATTGTCTTTAGTGATGGGTTTGAATCAGGTTTTGTTTGATTTTGGGAATGTGGTAATTATATCTAGGTTAATTGGAGGGGAATTCCCGGATTATGAACAGGTTATACCACCAACAGCCGAGACAAAAATAAAAATTAACCGCGAACAATTTTTGTTGGCTATGCGTAGGGCATCGTTATTAACAACTCCGGATTACCAAGCAGTGAAATTAGAAGCGTTTAAGGAAAAATTGGTAATTTCTAAATCTACGCCAGATGTAGGAGAATTGCGCGAAGAGCTAACTATAGAAAACACAGGCAAAGAATTAATGGTGGGATTTAATCCTAACTATTTAATAGATGTTCTAAAAAACCTTACTCAAGAAACAATAGAATTTGAATTATCTGGTAATGAAAACCTCGGAGTTATACGCAATGATGGCTATATCTATATTATTCTACCTATGAGGTTGGGATAAGAACTAGGGTTATGGAACCAATTAAAGACATAATAGGAACACTAATTAAGGATTTGCAGGATAAAAGACGGAAACCGCCTGGTGTTAGCCCCACAGGATTACTAAAAAAGGTCTTTTCCAACAAAGAATTAAAGCATTTGCAGTTTTCTTCGATAAAAAAGGGTAACTTAAATATCAAGGTGGATTCTTCAACATGGCTTTATTATTTGAATTTAAAAAAGAAATCATTGTTGATTAAGTTTGCCGAGAAATTACCAGAGATAAGAAACATCCATTTTAGCATAGGCGATATCAAAACAGACAAAAAAGAGACAAATAATAAATTTAATTTTTGCAAGAGAGCGTTATGAAAAAGAAGGATGAAAAAATAAAAAAATCTACGCCCCTGTCAACTACCACAAAGGGCAGGGTTTATGATGCCACAACCATACAGGTTCTTGAAGGAATAGAAGCGGTTAGGCGCAGACCTGCTATGTATATCGGCGATACCTACACCCGCGGCCTGCACCATCTAGTTTATGAGGTGGTAGATAATTGTATTGACGAGGCATTAGCCGGCGCGTGTGATAAGATTGATGTCTTTATAAATCCGGACAACAGCATAAGCGTTACAGACAATGGTCGAGGAATACCCGTAGATATTCACAAGACTGAAAAGAAGCCCGCCATAGAAGTAGTTTTAACTACACTGCATGCGGGCGGCAAGTTCGACCACCAGGCCTATAAGGTTTCTGGCGGGTTGCACGGCGTGGGTGTAAGCGTGGTCAATGCCCTTTCAGAATGGCTGGAGGCAGAAGTAAAGCGCGATGGGAAAATTTATCACCAGCGATATGAACGGGGCAAAACCGTATCGAGGCTTACGGTTATAGGCAAGGCTAAAGCCACCGGGACCAAGGTTACTTTTAAGGCGGACAAGGAGATTTTTAAATCCATAGAATATTCCTATGATATCCTGGCGCAGCGCCTGAGGGAACTGGCGTTTTTAAACAAGGGTTTGGAGATTACCTTAAGAGATGAGCGTCAAGACAACGAGAAGCAGTCGGTATTTAAATTTACCGGCGGCATCATCTCTTTCGTCGAGTACCTCAACAAGAATAAGAACTCTTTACACAGCAAAGTGATTTATTTTGAAAAAGAAAAAGAAGGGATTTCTTTTGAGGCAGCATTACAATATAACGACGGTTATTCCGAGAACCTTTACTCTTTTGCCAACAATATTAATACCGTGGAAGGGGGAACGCATTTATCGGGATTTAAATCCGCATTAACCCGGGCGATAAACCAGTATGCCAAGAATAAAAACCTTTTAAAAGATGGGATAGGTATTTCAGGAGATGATGTGCGCGAAGGCTTAACTGCGGTTATCTCTGTCAAAATTCCCAATCCGCAATTTGAAGGTCAGACCAAGACTAAGTTAGGCAATTCTGAAGTAGAAGGATTAACTGCCTCCGCGGTGTTTGATGCCTTAACTGGCTTTTTTGAAGAGACCCCTTCGGTTGCCAACAAAATTGTGGATAAGGTAATTTTAGCTTCGCGCGCCAGGGAAGCGGCGCGCAAGGCGCGTGAATTGACACGCAGAAAAGGGGCATTAGAATCTGGCGGCTTGCCTGGCAAATTGGCAGATTGTTCAGAGCGCGATCCGGCATTATGCGAATTATATATCGTGGAAGGGGATTCCGCCGGCGGCTCGGCAAAACAAGGTCGGGACAGAAGATTCCAGGCCATACTGCCGATTAAAGGCAAAATATTGAACGTAGAGAAGTCGCGCTTAGATAAAATTTTATCTAATGAAGAAATCCGCACCATCATTACCGCTCTGGGGACCGGGGTGGGGGAGGAATTTGATATAAGCAAGCTGCGCTATCATAAGCTAATGCTTATGGCCGATGCGGATAGCCTTACAGGTTCACAGCCTCTGGTGCTTTACGATACAATGCTCAAGAAGTTATTCTTTACAAAAATTGGGAATTTCGTGGAAACCTGCATTGAGCCAAAACGTTATCAGGCGTTGAGCTTAAATACATCTTCAAATCAGTTAGAGTGGCGTAATATTCATAATGTTATTAAACATCCTCGACGCACAGATATTTATAAAATTAAGACTCAAAATGGATACGAGATAGAAGCAAGCTCCTGTCACAGTGTTTACGTCTGGGAAAGAGCGCAAGGTGTTGCTAAAGAAAGCAATAAAATCAAATTAGGCGATATTTTGGTTTTACCGTTACGCTTGCCGCGATTCGACCGAGCCATAACCATTGATTTAAAAGAGCTGTTAGTTAGAAATAAATACAGCCATGACATTTTTGTGCGGTTAAAAAAAGGTTTAATTAGTGAAATTCCGGCAGTCGCCCATATTGATTTAAACGAAGGCGCATGGCGCAGATTACAAAACCGACGCCAGGCGCTGGGTATGTCTTGTTCTAAAATAGCAGGATTAGTTGGTGTTTATAAAATAGTAATCCAGCAATGGGAATCTAAAACAGATAACGTAATGCCTCAATATGGTAAGCTAAAACCATATTTAAATGCGATCAGCCACAACTTAAATGAGGAAGAGTATTATGTGTATCTGCCTATAAGGTATTGGCAGCAAGAAGGTAGTGATAACGGGATAAGGTTCTTTTTAGACAATCATACGCGAGAAATTAAAACCAGGTTTGAATTAGACGAACAGCTGGCTTATTTATTGGGTTGGTACCTAGGCGATGGTTGCGCAAGTTTTATTAAAGGAAGCCCCAATCGGTTTATAATTTCTGTTGGTAAAAATAGGGCAAAAAAATACATTGATAAATTAATTGCAATAATTAAAGAGTTATTCAGTGTTAAACCAGTTATTGAATGTCGCAGAGAAGGAAGTATTAACATCTACTTTCATTCATTTGGCTTTAAACTGCTACTGGAATATTTTGGGCTTTTAGGCAAAAAGGCAGATGAAAAGTTTATACCGGATGAGTTTTTGAATGTGGAAAAGTCCGTGCAAGAGGCGCTTCTGCGGGGTTTATTGGAAAGCGATGGGTATATCAGTTTTGGTAAAAACGAAACTAAGCGATATGGCGACCGTAAAACAGTGGGCTATTCCACAAGTTCGCTTAGCCTGGCGCAAGGTTTAATCTATATCTTGCGGCAATTAGGGGTATTCCCTGAGATTGTCCGACACCGGCCAAAGCCACATATTTATAAGGGGGAAATTACTAGAGCTAATTATAAAAAGATAGATGTATGTATTACTGCCAAAGAACAAATATTGGCGATAAGAAATATTTGGGATAATCATAAAGATGCCCAGAAATTAACTGAGTGGTTGAAGGCAATACATAAGCAAGGCAATTGGGGGAAATCGTTACTTCGGCTAAAGCCAGATTGCGCAGGATTAAAGGTTATCGCTGTGCAAAAGAGTAAGTGTAGGGATAACTATGTTTACGATCTTTCTGTGGTTGGTAATCAAAACTTTGTGGCTGGGGAAGGTGGCGTGGTTTGTCATAATACAGACGGCTCGCATATCAGAACACTTTTACTTACTCTTTTGTATCGCCAAATGCCCAAACTGATAGAAGAAGGCTATGTTTATATTGCCCAACCGCCGTTATATAAGATTAAACGCGGTAATCGCGAAGAATATATTCAGACCGAAGAACAGATGAATGAGTTATTGCTAGAATTAGGACAGGAGGGGAAAACCCTTGAATATTTAAAAGAAAAGCATAAATACAGCGATCACCAATTTGGAGAGCTGTTAAAACTTTTAGTAGAATTGGAGAAAATAGGCAAAATTTTAGATAAAAAGGGAGTAAATCTTGCGAAATATTTGGGTTTTAGACATCCAAAGACCAAAAAATTGCCAATTTATAGGGTAAAAGTGGAGGGGGAAGAGCAATTTGTCTATTCTGACCAGGAATTGGCAAAATTAACTGAAAAACAAGGTAAAGAAATAGAGCAGGATGTTTTAGAACTTTTTGAGGCGCAAGAAATAGAGCAGATAGTTGCCAAGATAGAGAAATTAGGTATAGATATGAATACTTATGCTCCGGAAATATTGACTCAAGCAAAGCAATCTTATTCTGGAGACGCTGCAAAAAAGAGCAAAGCCCTTTATCGCATTCATGCCGAAAAAGAACAAAGGGATTTTTCAGGACTGAGAGAGGTGTTGGGGTATATCAAGGAACAGGTCAGTAAAGGCATGCATATTCAAAGGTATAAAGGTTTGGGAGAAATGAATCCCCAACAGCTCTGGGAAACAACTATGGATCCGGAAAAGCGCACTATCTTAAAGGTAACTTTAGAAGACGCGGTTGAGGCAGATGAGATGTTTACGATTTTAATGGGTGACCAGGTAGAGCCTCGCCGAAAGTTTATTGAAGATTATGCACATCAGGTGAAGAATTTGGATATTTAAGTGAGGGCATAAGTTACCGAGCTCGCTATTAGTTAGCTAAGCGACCTAACTTATGAACTTGAACTTATCCCGCAGTTTTCTTTGTATTCAAGTTTTTGCACTAAAAACTTGAATGATAGAAAG
>JAGUWZ010000133.1 GCA_020062065.1 Candidatus Omnitrophota bacterium | reverse complement strand
GCTTATTTTAATATAGGACACTCAAGGCCTCGAATAAAGATAGGCGGCGGTATCTGCAAACTAAACGATGTTGTGGCTTATACTGGTTTTGCTGCTGTGGATATCTATTTAGGCGCAACAGCCTTGCCTGATGATGATCCCAGAAATAAAGTTTACCCAGGAGAGTTTAAGTATGGAGGCGGACATGTTATCCAAGAGTTACTTGAGGGAAAGGATGTGCGTTTAGAAGTTTCTGCATATGGAACGGATTGTTACCCGCGCAGGAAATTAGAAACCTGGATTAATCTTTCTGATTTAAACGAGGCAGTGATGTTTAATCTGCGTAACTGTTATCAGAACTATAATGTTGCGGTAAATCTTTCGGATAAGATTATCTATACTTATATGGGAGTGCTCAAGCCAAAGTTAGGCAATGCTAATTATTGTTCTGCAGGACAGCTTTCTCCTTTGTTAAAGGATCCTTATTATAAGACAGTAGGAATCGGAACCCGGATATTTTTAGGCGGAGGAATAGGTTATGTTGCCTGGCAGGGAACGCAGCATAATCCCAGCGTTCGCAGAAAAGATAACGGTATACCTAATGCACCAGCAGGAACCTTGGCGGTAATTGGCGACTTAAAACAGATGAAACCTCAGTGGCTAAGGGGTGCAAGCATGCTTGGTTACGGTGCAAGCCTCGCTGTAGGAATCGGGATTCCTATACCTATATTAAATGAGGAGATTGTAGGATACACCGCAATTAAAGACGAAGAAATATATACGCAGATTGTGGATTATTCACAATCGTATCCTCAAGTAATCCCCGGTTCATTAGGAGAAGTAAATTATAGCCAGTTAAAATCAGGTAAAATTGTTATTCAAGGCCAAGAAGTAGCTACAGGCGCGCTTTCCAGTTATTCCAAAGCCAAAGAAATTGCCGAAGAATTAAAGAGCTGGATTAAAAAAGGTGATTTCTTTTTGAGTGAGCCGGTTGCTGCTTTACCGGGGAAAGAATCAGGATATACTTTTAAGCCGCTTAAAGAAAGACCAATTGTTTAGCACCACTATCACTGCGCAGTTAAATATGAGAGAAGCAGTTGAGAAAGCATTAGAGAAAGTAAGAGACATGTTGGCTGTCGAGGGCGGCAGCGTGGAATTAGTGGAGGTTACTGATGAAGGTGTGGTTAAGGTCAAGCTTACCGGCGCCTGCGGATGTTGCCCGATGAGCCAGATGACCTTAAAAATGGGCATTGAGCGCCTTGTCAAACAGGAAGTCCCCCAGGTAAAAGAGGTGATTGCGGTATGACCACTGAGCGTATAGTTTTACATTTTCCTCATCGTCTGGTAGACCAGCCGATAGTTTATAAATTGGTAAAGGATTATAATCTTAAGTTTAATATACTTAAGGCCTATGTTACTCCCCAGGAAGAAGGTTTGATGGTTTTAGAGTTAAGTGGCGAGGAGGATGATTTTAAAAAAGGTATAGAATATCTGTGTTCATCTGGGGTAAAGATGCAATCTTTGAGTGAAGATATTATCTGTAATTCAACCAAATGCACTGATTGCGGGGAGTGTGTGCCTATTTGTCCGACAGCCGCTTTAGTTGTTGATACCCTGACCCGCAAAGTAAAATTTTATAAAGATAAATGCATTGCCTGTGAACTTTGCATTAAGATTTGTCCTACCCACGCCATGGAGATTCATTTTTAATCTCTGCGTATGAATTACCGGAGCAGTCGGGAATTTTTTGCGCTCCTCTCGATTAGTTATCCCGAAACCCTAACCCCTCAATTACCTTGTTTTCAAGCCAGGGATAAATACGCATACAGATTGTCCGCTGATACTTTAGTGGCGGATAATAATATACAAAGGCGATTTAACAACTACTAAAATGATAATTTCAACCCAATTTTAACGCAGATTCTCGCAAATCCAACGCAGATTTTCGCAGATAAATCTTTAAATCTGCGTATATCTGCATGTAATCTGCGTGTATCTGCGTTTAAAAAGGCAGTTCTTAAATTGGCTAAATATACAGAAAAGAGACTTCTTTTTAGAAGTTTTAACCTTTTTTATATGCTGCAGGAATCTCTCTTTTTTATTCAATAATTATGCCGGATAAAATTCTGGAATTTTTAAAGAAAAAAAAGGAATATGTCTCAGGAGAAGAAATAAGTCATCACTTAAAGATAAGCCGACAGGCCCTGTGGAAGCATATCCAGGAATTTAGAGACGCCGGTTACAGTATTGTAGCAATGCCGCATTTAGGTTATCGGTTCATATCAAGTCCGGATAGACTCTTACCAGATGAGCTAACTCATTCTCTGGGAACAAAACTTATTGGTCGAAAAATCTATTATTTCGACCATCTCTCTTCAACTATGGATATGGCGATGCATCTGGGTAATAAGAATGCAGCGGAAGGGACATTGGTCATTGCTGAATCTCAGACAAAAGGAAGAGGTCGGTTAGGCAGAAGCTGGATTTCCCCCAAATATAAAGGTATATATTTATCTTTAATTTTAAAACCCGAGATACTCCCTGCCAATGCTTCGATTATTACGCTTATGACCGCAGTGAGTATTTGTGATGGGATAAAGCAAATTTCAGGAATAGAGCCGCAAATAAAATGGCCGAATGATATACTTATTCACAATAAAAAATTAGGTGGGATATTAACCGAACTGAAAGCAGAATTGGATGCCACTGGTTTTGTAATAGTAGGTATCGGATTGAACGTGAATAATGATAGCGATGAACTGGTTGAAGAAGCCATATCTTTAAAAGTGGCAAACAGCCAGGAGAATATAAATCGCATAGAGTTGTTACAAGAGATACTGCGTAAGATAGAAGAAAACTATCTAATTTTGCAGAAAAACCAAAGTCCTGCAATTTTAGAAAAATGGAGAAATTATAATGTTACTTTAGGCAGGCGGATAAAGATAATCTGTCACAAGGAACAGCTTGAAGGCGAGGCAGTGGATATAGACAGAGATGGTGGTCTATTGGTCCGACGGGATTCAGGGATAGTCGAGAAATTTATGGCCGGTGATGTAGTACATCTGCGCTGACCAGATATATAACCATTTTCGACCTTCTGGGTTGAAAATGATTGAAGTAATCATCCAGCAATTCCCGGACTTCAGCCCGAGGAGTAGATTCAATTATAAAAAGAGGTGATTTAACAACTAGTAAAATGATAATTTCAACCCAATTTTATTAACGCAGATTTTCGCAAATCCAACGCAGATAGTCGCAGATAAATCTTTAAATCTGCGTATATCTGCATGTAATCTGCGTGTATCTGCGTTTAAAAAGGTAGTTCTTAAATTGGCTAATAAAAAGATAGCTATTCAATGCGCAAAATTTTATTATTATTTTTAATTATTCTTTTAAGTCTAATCTTGGCGCTGGATAAATTAAGCAGAACTATCCAGAAACAATCCAGCATTATTAAGCCGCCATTACCTGTGTTAATTACTAAGGAGCCGGAATTTCCGGAACTTATCGGCGAGAAGATAGTTTATGATGTGAAGTTGGGAGAGATTAATTTGGGAGAAGCCAGATTCAATCGTTTGGCAAATGTTCAGTTAGAGAGAAGAATGGTGAATCTGGTTATTTTTGAGACAAGATTAATGCGTTTCAGGGATGTGGAAAAAATTTACAGTGATCCCGAAACTTTTTTGCCTCTAAAAGTAGAAAGGGATATAGTTGTTTGGCCAAAAGCAGAAAAGATTAATGAAGACTATGACCAGAAAAATTTTATACTTACCGTAACTAAAACTCAAGGGAAAAAACAGAAGCAGACCTTATTAAAGTATGACGATTCAATACATAATGCGGTTTTACTTCCTTACTATGTTAGGCGGACAGCAAAACTCCAGCCAGGTTGGATACTGAAAGCCAATCTTCCTACTCAGCAATTTGAGATAAAACTCGAAAGAATAGAGGAACTAAAAACTCCCGCAGGTAAATTTAAGTCCTATTATTTTCAGAGCACGCCTCGGCGGTTTGAAATCTGGATTAGCGCTGATGAACGCAGGATTCCCTTAAAAATTAAAGGTTCAGTCGGGATAGGCTATACCATGATTATGAGAGAATATAATGTTTTATCAACTGAATAAAGGTGTGATTAGGCATTGTTGAATCACCGCAAAAACACAAAGAATTTTTGCGGGTTGGCGGTGTGGTTAAAATATGCTCAAGGATAATTTAGAGAAAAAGATAAAGGAATTAAAGAAAAAGCGTAATGCGGTAATTTTGGCGCATAATTATCAGTTGCCCGAGGTGCAAGATGTCGCGGATTACCGGGGAGACTCTCTGGAGCTCTCCCGTATTGCTGCCAAAACCAGCGCTAGGGTGATTGTTTTCTGTGGAGTTCATTTTATGGCAGAGACTGCTTCGATTCTTTGTCCGAACAAAAGAGTTATTATGCCGGATGTAAATTCTGCTTGCCCCATGGCAAATATGATTACTGCGCAACAGCTACGTACCCTGAAAATGCAACATCCCAAGGCAGTGGTTGTGGGTTATGTAAATACCTCAGCAGAGGTAAAAACAGAATTAGATGTTTGTTGCACCTCGACCAACGCCGTAGCAGTAGTAAATGTTTTTAAAGATACAAAGGAAATTATCTTTGTTCCGGATAAATATCTTGCAGATTATGTTTCCCGAAAGACAGGACGCAGGCTTATTCCCTGGAATGGCTTCTGCCCCACGCACATTAAAATTCTACCCAGCGATATTAAAAGAGAAAAGGGATTTCATCCCAAGGCAAAAGTAATTGTGCATCCTGAATGTTTACCCGGGGTGGTATCTATGGCAGATGCGGTGCTTTCTACCAGCCAGATGTGCAAATTTGCCAAGGAAACCCAAGCCAAGGAGATAATCATCGGTACAGAAGTAGGTATTATCTATCGCTTAAAACAAGACAGCCCTAGAAAAGAATTTTATCCTGCTGCAGAGGCTGCTGTATGTCCTAATATGAAACGCATTACCCAGGAGAAGATAGTTTCGGCATTAGAGACTTTAAAAGAAGAAGTTAGGGTTTCTGATTATATCCGGCGTCGTGCTCGAAAAGCGATTGATAGGATGCTGGAGATTATATGAGGCCTTTGAATAGAAGAACTCCCGGCGGGCTTTAGATTATATAAATGATTTAGCTAATTTAAGAACTACCTTTTTAAACGCAGATACACGCAGATTACATGCAGATATACGCAGATGAAAAAGTTTTATCTGCGAGAATCTCGCGTTGGATTTGCGAGAATCTGCGTTAAAATGGGGTTGAAATTATCATTTTACTAGTTATTAAATCACCTCAATGGTTCCCATAATTTATGAAGATGATTGGTTGGTAATTGTAGATAAGCCGGCGGGTTTGTTGACCATACCCACACCTAAAAACGAAAGGTGCACAGTAACCAATATTTTGAATGAAGATTTAAAATCAAGGGGTTTAGCATATCGACTTCATCCCTGTCATCGTCTGGATAGGGAGACGTCTGGTTTAATCATCTACGCCAAAGGAAAATCGTTTCAAAAAAAAATGATGGCGCTATTTAAGGAACATAAGATAAAAAAGTCATACATCGCTTTTGTGCAAGGCAGGATAGAGCAAGACAAAGGTAGTATTAGAAAGCCTATAGAGGCTCAGGCGGCAGTTACACACTTTAAGGTCTTAGAGCGCCGTAGCAAGTTTTCAATTGTCGAGGTGCATCCTGAAACAGGGAGAAAAAATCAAATCAGGATTCATTTTAAGGCAATCGGCCATACGTTAGTAGGAGAAACAAAGTTTGCTTTCCGCAAAGATTATGCCTTGCAGGCAAAACGAGTTTGCCTCCATGCCAATACGATAGAATTCAAGCATCCGCTGCTCGGTGAAAGAGTATACGTTAAATCTGACCTAGCCCGGGATATGAAAAAAATCCTGGAAAAATATCCATCATGAACATCCTGCATGCGCTTATATTCGGACTCGTAGAAGGAATTACAGAATTTCTTCCCATTTCTTCAACTGGTCACCTTATGCTCACTGCAAGATTCCTTCAGATTAGCCAGTCGGAATTTGTGAAAAGCTTCGAAATCGCCATACAGCTGGGCGCAATACTCTCTGTGGTTGTGCTGTATTGGAGCAGGCTTAAAAGGAGCCGGGAAATATGGAAACGCCTGCTGGTTGCTTTTATGCCGGCAGCGCTGATAGGGGCAGCGTTGTATAAAGTAATCAAGGGATATCTTCTTGGCAATGCCGAAGTGGTGCTCTGGTCGCTGTTCGTCGGCGGATTGTTTTTGATTGTGTTTGAATTGTTCTACCGCGAAAAGAAAAACGCTGTTGAGGAGCTGTCCGTGATTTCTTATCCACAGGCGGTAGTTATCGGCCTCTTTCAATCTCTGGCAATAATTCCGGGAGTTTCGCGTGCCGCAGCCACGATTATTGCAGGACTGGCTCTCGGGCTAAAGAGGAAGACGATTGTAGAGTTTTCGTTTCTCCTGGCTATCCCCACTATGCTTGCCGCGACTGCCTTGGATTTGCTGAAGAGCGCGCAGACATTCAAACCCCAAGAGTTTGTCTTGTTGGTTGTCGGTTTTATTGTCTCGTTTACAGTGGCGATCATTGCCATCAAATTTTTGCTTGCTTTTATCAAGCGGCACAATTTTATTTCTTTCGGTATATATCGGATTGTTATAGCGGTTCTTTTTTGGCTGGCGGTTAAATAAGTGAGCACATAAGTTATGGAGGGCGCTATTATTATGCAGAGATACTACTCTGTAACTGAGTGAGGGGTTTAATTCTCAAGACGCTTGATATACAATTAGCCAATTTAAGAAAACTGCCTTTTAAACGCAGATACACGCAGATTACACGCAGATGAAAAAGTTTTATCTGCGACTATCTGCGTTGGATTTGCGAAAATCTGCGTTAAAATGGGGTTGAAATTATGATTTTACTAGTTGTTAAATCACCTTATACAATTAAAACAACAGACGCTATGAGTTACGTCGCTTGCTTTAGTCGCTGCGTAACTCATCTGCTCATTAAATGAGTATTCTGGTTCTTGGCACAGTGGCTTTGGATACGATTAAAACGCCTTATGGTCTAAGAAAAAACATTCTCGGCGGCTCAGCAGTGCATTTTTCAATGTCTTGCCGGCTTTTTACAGAGGTAAACCTCGTAGCAATAGTTGGAACGGACTTTCCAGAGAAGCATATTGACTTTCTTCATAAAAAAGGCGTAATTTTAACCTCACTTTTAAAAAACAACGGCAGAACTTTCAGATGGGAAGGTGAATATAAAGGAGATTTAAATTGTGCCCTGACCAGAAATACCGAACTAGGAGTGCTTTTGGATTTTTGTCCTAATGTTTCAAAAGAGCAAAAAAAGATTAAAAATATTTTTCTGGCTAATCTCGACCCTGATATACAATGGCGTCTTTTAAACTCTATAAATTCTCCGCGTCTGGTAGCTTTAGACAGTATGAACTACTGGATAGAAAACAAACATAAATCACTTTTGCGCCTTTTAAAGAGAGTTGATATATATGTGGCTAATGACCAGGAGGCAAGGTCTTTAACCGGCGAAGATAATCTTATTAAGGCCGCTCGCTGTTTGCATTCTTTAGGTCCAAGGATGATTTTGATAAAAAAGGGAGAACACGGAGCGCTTTTCTATTGTAACAAATTTATTTTTTGTATCCCCGCTTATCCTGTGGATAAAGTAATTGACCCCACAGGCGCCGGAGACACATTTGCCGGTGGCTTTATGGGTTATTTATGTAAAAAAGATAAATTAAACGAAATGAATATTAAAAAAGCAATTGCTTATGGGACAGTTGCCGCATCTTTTAATGTAGAGGGGTTTGGGGTGGAAAAGACAGCGGGCCTTTGCCTGCGAGATTTAGAGAAGAGATTAAATCAATTTAAAAGAATAGTCTTGTTTTAAGAAGGGGGTATATAATGACGCTGGAAGAAAGACTTTTTAATAATTTCAAAGAGGCGATGAAGAATAAAGAAACATCCAGGGTTTCTACCTTAAGTTTTCTTCGCGCCCAGCTTGGTTATACGGCGCTGGAAAAGAAAAAGAAGAATCTTGATGATAATGAATGTTTAGCGGTTATCAGAAGACTGATAAAGCAACACGAGGATTCTATTGAGCAATTTAAAGCCGGTAAGCGTCAGGATTTAGTTGATAAGGAGATGAAGGAATTAGAGATACTAAAAGCTTATTTGCCTGAAGAGCTATCCAGCGATGAATTAAAAAAGATAATTGAGGGTGTTATCCAAGAGATTTCTGCTGCCGGAATTAAAGACATGGGTAGAGTGATGAAGGAGGTCTTGGCAAGAACTAAAGGAGCAGGAAACGGAAAATTAGTTAGCGAGCTGGTGAAAGAAAAACTCCTCTACTACGACGCAGATAAGACAACCGGCGTAGGTCTAATGCGTCAGTAAAGGGGGAGGCATAAGTTGCGATATTCTGGTTCTTGCCAGATTGATAGGAGTTTCATAGATGAGAGTTTTGGTAGTTGCTGGCTCAAGCGGTGGCCACATCTTTCCTGCCTTGGGTTTTCTGGATTCTCTAAAAGAAAAAGATAAATCTATAGAAAGTCTCTTGGTTTTGCCTCGAAAGAGCCTGGAAAACGGTATAGAAATTTCCGGCTACAAGATTAGATATATTAGTTTATCTCCTATCAGATTAAGCCTTGATTTGCAAAATATTCTCTCCATAGTCAAATTCTTTCAAGGGAGCGTGGAAAGTTTGTTTATACTTTTGGAGTTTAAGCCTGATTTAGTGATTGGTTTTGGCAGCCTGGCAACTGTGCCCATAGTTTTATGCGCCTACTTTTTAAGGATAAAGACATTGATTCATGAACAAAATGTTATTCCCGGTCGGGCTAATAGATTCCTGGCGAAATTTTGCAACAGAATCGCTGTATCTTTTGAAGAGACAAAAGAATATCTTAAGGATTATAAAAATCATACCGTATTAACCGCTCATCCTATCCGTCGCGACTTAATCCGTATAGATAAATCTAAGGCCTTAGATTTTTTTGGACTAAAAGAGGATAAATTTACATTGTTAGTTATGGGCGGAAGCCTTGCCAGCCACAAGATTAATATTGTTTTTTTAAAGGCCTTATCCGAAAAAGCCTTTAAATCCCGGTTACAGCTGATTCATCTTTGCGGGAGGAAAGATTTTGATTTATTAAATTCCAGTTATAAGGATTTAGGGGTTAATTTCAGGTTGCTGGATTTTTTAAAAGAAATGCAATATGCCTACAGCGCATCTGATTTAGCGATTTGCCGGGCAGGGGCAACAACTATTTCTGAACTGATATTTTTTAAAGTCCCGGCAGTTATTATACCTTATCCTTATGCCGGCGGACATCAAACAGCCAATGCCAAGATATTGGAAAAGAAAGGTTGTGCCGTTATTCTGGAAGACAAAAATTTAGATTCAGACAAATTACAAAAGATGCTGCAAGGTTTGATTGAAAGTCCACAAAATTTAGAGCGTATGCGTTTAGGCTATGATTCTCTGAAGATTAATAAGGCAAATGAATTATTGTCAGAGGCGTTGTTTTCTACTTATGAATAAACACTATCACTTAATCGGTATCGGCGGAATTGGAATGAGCGCTATTGCCAAACTCCTTATTAAAAGGGGTTTTAAGGTCAGCGGTTCGGATTTAAAGAAGAATGAGTCTATTGAAGAATTGCAGAAATCAGGGGCGCAGATTTTTATTGGACATAAAAGCCAAAATATTAATGGGGCGGATTTAATTATTTATTCTTCTGCAATCAAAGAAGATAACCTGGAGTTAGAGGCAGCCAGGGGCAGAACTGTCCCCATAATGAAGAGGGCAGAGGCACTGGCAGAACTTATGCAGGATAAATCTGTTATCACAGTTACTGGCAGCCACGGGAAAACCACGACTACGTCATTGATTTCTTATCTTTTAATGGAGGCTGGATTATCTCCTACAATTACCATAGGAGGAATTTTTAGAAATATCGACAACAATGCCTTCCAGGGTGAGGGGGATTTTTTTGTGGCAGAAGCTGACGAGTCAGACGGCTCTTTTTTGTATTATCAACCCAAGTATTCAATAGTCACTAATATAGACTACGAGCATCTTGATTACTACAAGGATTTTAAGAGGGCGGTTTGCGCCTTTGCCGAATTTATCAATAGAACTGACAAAAACGGCTGTGTTTTCTCTTGCAATGAAGACCAAAATTTAAGAAAGATTTTAAAGGATTATAAAAAGAGATTTGTGCTTTTTGGATTAGAAGATAGCGCGGATGTGTATCCTAAAAATATAGAGTTAAAAGATTTGCGCTCAGAATTTGACTGTTTTTACAAGAAAAAATTTCTTGGCCGGTTCAGGCTTGCCCTGGGAGGAATGCACAATATTTCTAATGCCATGGCAGTAATCGCTTTAGCGGTAGAATTAGGGATAGATTTAGAAGTTATAAAAAGGACATTTTGCAATTATCAAGGCGCAGAGAGGCGTCTTGAGATTAAATTCCGTAATAGCGATTATACGCTGATTGATGATTACGCGCATCATCCTACTGAGATTAAGGCCACACTTGTGGCGTTAAAGAATTTAAAGGCGAATCGTTTGATTACAATATTTCAGCCGCATCGTTTTAGCCGGACAAAGTTACTTCTTGATGAATTCGGCAAAAGTTTTGATTTGGCGGATTATGTAATCACTACCGACATTTATCCGGCCAGCGAGTTAGCGTTACCAGGAATAAGCGGTATGAGTATTTATGAGAGTATAAAACAAAATGCCCCGGATAAAGAGATGAAATTTTTGCCCAAAGAAAAAATTGCGCAGTATATTTTAAAAATTATAAAACCAGGCGACCTTGTAGTCACGCTTGGCGCAGGAGATATTATAAAAGTTTGCAATGCGCTGGCAGAGGTACTTAAAAAAAGTTTTAAAAAACCTATCTCTTTGCAACGACGTCTGCGACCATCCGCGTGCAATCCGCGAGAATCTGCGTTTAATAGACTTTTTGAGAAATCTATAAAAACCAAGATGCGAAAAAATGAAATGCTTTCCCGACATACGACTTTGCGTATCGGCGGAGCGAGTGAATTCTTTGTCCAGCCCCGCGATATTGACGATTTAAAGACGCTGCTTAAACTGGTAGAAAAATATAAAATGGCTTTTAGGATAATTGGAGCTGGGAGCAATATTTTGGTCAGCGATAAAGGTTTAAGGGGAATTACGGTAAGTTTGAATTCATCCTGTTTTAGAAGAATTGCTTTTAGAAATAATTGTGTGGAAGTTGGCGCGGGCAGGAGATTAAACCAATTTATACAAGACTTAAAGAGAAGATGTTTATCAGGAGCGGAGTTTTTAGCAGGAATCCCGGGTACTATAGGTGGAGCATTGGCAATGAACGCCGGTATCCTAAAGGCTAAGGGCCAAGAGCTAAGAGCTAAAAATATAGGAGATTTGGTAGAGGCTGCAAGCGTAATGGATTATAATGGCAAGATAAAAAATTTAAACAAAAAAGACATTAGATTCAATTACCGTAGTTGTAGTTTATCAAAGTATATAATCCTTAAGTGCAGGTTGAAGTTAAAAAAGGCAAAAAAGAAAGAAATTGACAAAAGAATTAAAGAGTATCTAAAAATCCGCAAGATAAAACAAGACTATTCTTATCCATCAGCGGGTTGTGTGTTTAAAAACCCGCCTGGAAAGCAAGCGGGTAGACTGATAGATTTATGTGGGTTAAAGGGAAGGCGAATCGGCGATGCCTGCATTTCTTCAAAACATGCAAATTTCATCGTCAATTTAGGACGAGCCCGGGCAAAAGATGTGATGAGCTTAATCAATTTGATTAAGAAGGAAGTAAGAAATAAATTCGGTATTAATTTGGAACTGGAAATAAAGATATGGAAGTAAATCCTGTTAGAGACACTCCTGTTCTCTTACGTTGCCCAATAGTCTCTAATGGGGTAAAAAACGCGTAACAGTTTGAGCTTTTAAAAGAACTCAGGTTTTTTAACCCCCGAGGCTATGGGGGTTAAGTCCTACGAGTTCGTCGGAGCGCTTCCAAGGGCTCAAACTATTACAAAAAAAGCTGATTTAACAACTAGTAAAATGATAATTTCAACCCATTTTAACGCAGATTCTCGCAAATCAAACGCAGATTCTCGCAGATAAATCTTTAAATCTGCGTATATCTGCGTGCAATCTGCGTGTATCTGCGTTCAAAAGGCAGTTCTTAAATTGGCTGACAAAAACGCAATACCCAATATGCAAGACGTTAGAGGTTATAAATTTGGCAAGATCGGCGTACTAATGGGAGGTCCTTCTACAGAAAGAGAAATTTCCTTGAAGTCGGGTAAGGCGGTCTATGAAAGTCTAAAAGAACAGGGTCTTGATGTAATCGCCATTGACATAAAGACGGATGATTTAAAGCAAAATTCTTTTTTAATTTCATCAAAAAACATAGATTGCGCTTTTATTGCCTTACACGGCCGTTTTGGTGAAGACGGCCAGATTCAGATGATATTGGATAGATTAAAGATACCTTATACAGGTTCCGGCGCCAAAGCAAGTATGCTGGCAATAGATAAGATTGCTTCAAGAAAGATTTTTCAAGAGCATGGTTTGAATGTCCCAAGATACATCATTCTTGAAAGGTCTTCGTTTAATAGCAATCAAAGAGTTTATAATGAACTCCAACTGCCCTGGGTAATAAAACCAGCCACCCACGGCTCCAGTAT
>JAGUWZ010000030.1 GCA_020062065.1 Candidatus Omnitrophota bacterium | reverse complement strand
TTTAAATATACAAATTTTGAAGCCAAAGTTCATAACTTATTAATTATCAATGGGTTAGATAAAAGGAGTCGGATATGGCTGAGTGGATAGGTATAGAAAGACGTGGGCGCAGGTGTTATGGTTTTGACGAGATAGCCCTGGTTCCAGGCACCCAGACCATCAATCCCAATGAGGTAGATACTACCTTTGAGATTGGCAAAAACAAATTTAAAATTCCCATTCTTGCTGCTGCCATGGACGGAGTAGTTGATGTTAAATTTGCCGTGGAGATGTCTAAATTAGGCGGTATTGCTGTTTTGAATCTTGACGGAGTGCAAACCCGTTACGAAAATCCTGATGGGGTACTGGGTAAAATTGCCAAAGCCTCCCCAGCTGAAGCAACTGAGCTAATCCAGTTAGTATACACCAAGCCCATTAAAGAGAAATTGATTGCCAAGAGAATAAAGGAGATTAAGAATAAAAAAGGCACGGCAGTGGTTAGTTGTATACCTGCCCATGCCCAGCGTTTTGCCAAGTTAGCTGTGTCTGCCGGCGCAGATATTTTTGTAGTACAATCCACGGTAACTACACCAAGGCATATTGCTAAGGAATACAAAAGTCTGGATTTATTCAAATTTTGTAAATTCATGAAAATCCCCGTAATTATTGGCAATTGTGTAACCTATGGGACGACCCTGGAATTAATGGAGACAAATGCCGCAGCTCTGTTAATCGGCATTGGGCCGGGAACAGCATGTACAACCAGAGGCGTCTTAGGCATCGGTGTGCCTCAGGTTACGGCAACAGTAGATGCGGCAGCAGCGCGGGATTTTTATTATAAACGCACCGGCAGGTATGTCTCCATAATCACCGACGGAGGAATGAGCCGCGGCGGGGACATCTGTAAGGCATTTGCCTGCGGCGCTGACGCGGTGATGATTGGCTCAAGCTTTGCCCGGGCTAAGGAAGCCCCGGGGAGGGGTTATCACTGGGGAATGGCTACTTCAAATGTTAATCTGCCCCGCGGAACGCGGATATATGTAGGAACAACCGGCGCATTAAAAGAAATTCTTTTTGGCCCTGCCAAGGTTGATGATGGTTCCCAGAACCTCATGGCGGCATTAAAAACTTCCATGGGCTCATTAGGCGCAATGAATCTCAAAGAGATGCATAACGTGGAAATTATTATTGCACCTTCCATCCAGACCGAAGGCAAGGTCTTTCAGGTAGGCCAGAGAGTGGGGATGGGCAAATGAACAAAGAAATTATACTTATTTTGGATTTTGGTTCGCAGTATACACAGTTGATTGCCAGACGGATAAGGGAAAATAAGGTATTTTCCAAAATCATTCCCTTTAATACCCCGGCTAAGGAAATCGCGCAACTTTCTCCTAACGGGCTAATTCTTTCCGGTGGCCCGGCATCAAGTATTCACAAGAAAGCGCCCCAGCCGGACAGAGACATCTTTAAATTAGGTATTCCTATATTAGGTATATGTTACGGTATGCAGATTATGACAAAAATGTTAGGCGGTAGAGTCAGACATACCAAAGAGAGGGAATACGGAAAAGCAGAACTGTTTATTGATGATAATCGCGACCTGTTTAGTAATCTTCCCGGAAATTTTACCTGCTGGGCTAGCCATGCTGATTTCGTAACTAAATTACCGCAAGGATTCCACGTTGCTGCACATACGCTTAACTCACCCTTCTCAGCTATTTCCAACAAGAAAAAAAGATTCTACGCAGTTCAGTTTCATCCTGAAGTAACACATACAGAGAAGGGTAATCAGATTTTGAGTAATTTTTTATTTAGAATTTGCTCCTGTTGCGGACACTGGACAATGCATTCATTCATTAAAGAAACTATTCAAAACATCAAAAAGACAATCGGGGAAAATAAGGTGGTCCTGGGTTTAAGCGGGGGAGTGGATTCAGCTGTGGCTGCGCTTTTGGTGCATAAAGCAGTGAGGAGGAATTTAAGGTGTATTTTTATTGATAACGGCTTGTTAAGAAAAGACGAACCACAACAGATAAAAAAGGTATTCCGTAATCTTTATCATTTAAACCTGAGTTATGTAAACGCCTCCAGAAGGTTCTTGAGCAAATTAAAAGGCGTAGTTGAGCCGGAAGATAAAAGAAAGATTATCGGCCAGGAGTTTGTCAAAGTTTTTGAAGAAGAGGCAGCTAAGGTAAAAGGTGTAAAATTTCTCGCCCAGGGGACATTATATCCCGATGTAATTGAATCAATTTCACCCACTGGCGCGCCTTCCAGCAAGATTAAAAGTCATCATAATGTCGGCGGGTTGCCTGAGCATATGAAATTGAAACTCATTGAGCCTTTAAGGGACCTCTTTAAAGACGAGGTGCGCTTAATCGCCAAGGAGATGAATTTACCCGAAAGCATTGTATACCGTCAACCCTTTCCAGGTCCTGGGCTGGCAATAAGAATTATAGATGCGGTTACGGAAAAAAATCTTAACTTACTGCGTGAAGTTGACAGCCGCTTGATCGAAGAAATTAGAAATGCTGGACTTTACAATGAGATCTGGCAATCATTTGCTATTCTTTTACCCATAAAAAGTGTCGGTGTTATGGGAGATGAGCGTACTTACGAAAATGTGGTAGCCATAAGATGTGTAACCAGTTCTGATGGAATGACTGCGGATTGGGTAAAACTTCCTTATGAACTTTTAGAAAAGATTGCCAACCGCATTATTAACGAAGTCAAGGGAATAAATCGTGTAGTATACGATATAACCTCAAAGCCTCCTGCAACGATAGAGTGGGAATAGATAAATTCAAATATCAAAAATCAAATATCAAAATTAGCCAATTTAAGAACTACCTTTTGAACGCAGATACACGCAGATTTAAAGATTTATCTGCGAGAATCTCGCGTTTGATTTGCGAAAATCTGCGTTAAAATTGGGTTGAAATTATCATTTTACTAGTTGTTAAATC
>JAGUWZ010000031.1 GCA_020062065.1 Candidatus Omnitrophota bacterium | reverse complement strand
TCTCAATACCAGTTATTATTATCTAAAGATATTTTATTAATAAAAGGATTTGTAGCGGCAGCGTAAAAATTGCTACACTCTTAAAAAGCAGCGTATTCCAAACCCGCAATGGTGGTTTTTTATCTCCGCAATTAAAGCCCTCATATCTTCCGGGGTTCTGGCACGACATACTTTTTCTCTCAATGGCCTTATCCTGCGGAATCCCTTTGTATACCAGATAAAGAATTTACGAAATATAATCACGCCTCTTCTTGGACCATGAAAATCCACACATAAATCCAGATGTTCTAACATCGTAGCGATTACTTCTTCTTTGCTCGGTCCCGGTAAAACTTTATTCTTTTTGAGAAAGTGCTCTATCTTTTTAAATATCCACGGATTCCCTAAAGCACCGCGCGCTATAATTACACCATCGCAGCCGGTTTCAGCAAACATTTTTCCTGCTAATCCTGCGGACAAGATATCGCCCGAGGCAATCACGGGAATTTCTAAAACTTTTTTTACCTCCCCTATTAGATCATAATCAACCTTGGCGCTGTAGCCTTGGATTTTTGTCCGGCCGTGAATAAACAAACCTTTTATCCCCGCATCTTGAGCATAGAGAGCCACCTCTTTTGCGTTAACCGAATTTTTATCCCAGCCAGAACGGATTTTTACTGTGACAGGAAAAGAAGAATTCTTAACGATTATTTTAAGCAGCGTGCTTAATTTTTTCGGCTCTTTCAGAAGGCTTGCCCCTTCTCCTCGGCGCGTTACCTTCCTTTCAGGACAAGCAGCATTAAAATCCAAAACATCAAATGCATATTTATTTATTATATCTAAGGCTTTTAAAATAAATTCCTCTTTGCTGCCCAATAACTGCACTCCCAGAGGTTTATCCTTGGTATGCGTTGAGAGCAGCTTTTCCGTCTTGCGGCTTTTATAACCCAGACAGCGCGCATTAATCATCTCCATAAATGCTAACTCGCAGCCGAATTTACGGTTAATCAGACGAAAAGGAAGGTCGCTTACTCCTGACATAGGAGCAAGGATAAGGTTAGAGCGCAGTTTTAGATTGCCTATCTTAAGCATTACTGTGTAGTGTAGACAGTTTACGCAATCTACTGAGTTACAATATATTACAAAACAAATATGGGTTAACTTCCTCCTCTGTGCCGAGGGAAAATAGATGCCGGTTTTCTAAAACAAGTTTCTTAATAAATTCTTGTCAAAGAACCGGATTTGTTGCGTAACCTATTCATAATAAAAAGGTAAGCTAAACTGTCTACCTTCCTATACTCCTGAACTTCTTGTATCTTGCTTTTAATAATTCTTCCTTCTTTAATCTTGTTAATTCATTTAGGTTTCTATATATCAGCTCTTTAAGAGTCTCGCTCATTTTTTGCGGGTCGCGATGCACGCCACCTAAAGGCTCAGGGACTATCTCATCAATTATACCCATCTTTAATAAATCCTGCGCCGTCAATTTTAATACCTCTGCTGCATCAGAAGCCTTGGAACTGTCTTTCCATAATATTGCTGCGCAGCCTTCGGGAGAAATTACCGAATAGTAAGC
This sequence comes from Candidatus Omnitrophota bacterium, assembly GCA_020062065.1. GTDB lineage: Bacteria > Omnitrophota > Gorgyraeia > Gygaellales > Profunditerraquicolaceae > JAGUWZ01. The sequence goes on along the minus strand of JAGUWZ010000031.1, from coordinate 5,637 downwards.
ATTTTCTAAGACGCATATTTTATCTGCAACACCTACACCCAAGGCTCCTCCTGAACCACCTTCCCCAATTACTATTGCAATAATCGGCACAGAAATTGAAATCATCTCTCTTAGATTAAGAGCGATTGCCTGGGCCTGGCCGCGTTCTTCAGCGCCTATACCCGGATAGGCACCAGGGGTATCAATAAATATCACGACCGGTAAATTAAACTTTTCAGCAGTCTGCATTAATCTGAGCGCCTTGCGGTAACCTTCGGGATGAGCACATCCGAAGCTACGCTTTAAGTTCTCCTTTATATCCCTTCCTTTTTGATGGCCAATGACCATAATTTTTTTATCATCTAATCTGGCAAATCCGCCGATAATGGCTTTATCATCCGCAAAACTCCTATCACCATGCAATTCTATAAAGTCAGACATAAGCATATTTATATAATCTAAAGTATAGAGCCTCTGGGGGTGCCGGGCAATCTGCACTTTCTGCCAAGGGGTTAAATTGTTATAAGTATCCCTCTTTAAGCCTTCTAACTTTTCTTCCAGCCGCTTAACTTCCGCAGAAAAATCAACATTGATTTTTTTGTCCTTCGGGAAGCTTTTTAGCTCCTGGATTTTTTTCTCAAGTTCCGTAATCGGTTTTTCAAAATCAAGTCCAGCCATATTTAATGAGCAGATGACTTATTGAGTCCTTTAGGACGACATAAGTCATTGCGCGAATTAAACCCAGCACTAATTTTTATAAAGCCTTGTTTCAAACGCTTGGGGGTTTTAGGTAACCGCAACCCCTCTGAGTTAGCTAAACCGTTGCATAAAATTAGTGCTGGGTAAGTTCGTCCCTCCCGCTTTGCTTCGCAAAGTGAAGCCAAAGGGGATTCACTTAGTCAACGATAGTTACCTCTGTACCTCTAGGGACAATGCTATATAACTCCTCAACATCAGAATTAGACATGCGCACACAACCAGCAGTAACCTGTTTTCCCAAACTTTGAAGTTCCTTATTGCCGTGAATACCATAACCCTCTTTGTCTAATCCGAGCCAGCGCGAGCCCAAAACATTCTCAGGACTACCTGGCGGAATTACCCCGCCGGGTTTATACCAGGGAGGATTAACAATCTTTTCAATAATCTTAAAAGCGCCTACAGGAGTAGAATTATTCGCTCCTGTTGAAACAATATACGTCTTAATAATCTCTTCATCGCTTTTTAAAATAAGGGTGTTTTGTGACTTATCCACTACTATGCTAAAAGGCGCAGTCCATACCTTGATTTTTTTACCGGGAAAAACTTTATCACCCTTCAGATTATTGCTCTTCATAATTAATTCCACAGTAGTCTTATGGTCCCTGGCTATTTTTTCTAACGAATCACCTGCCTTTATCTCGTATTCTATGCTCTTGGGTGTAATTATAGGAGAAAATAACAATTTTATATTGATTTCTTCGCTCTGCTTCTGCCAATCGCTAACCTCCCGCAAGTTCGGGAACTCATTGACTAACTTTTGATACACGCCCTTGGCGGCTAATAAGTCTTGTTCAGTCTCTAGTTTTTTTGCTTCGGCAAGTAAACTAGACACAGCAGCGGATTTACCCAGAATACCCCTGAAATGCTTATTAAACTTTCTTATATTTAAAACAATAAGAACAATCAGCAAGAGCGAAATTATACAAATAATCAACAGTAATCTCTTATTCACCATAAACCTCCTCAAATTTTTCTAAACATTATAGAAGAAATCCCGCCGGCAGGCAGGCGGCAGACAGGAATTTGATCCTAAAACGGTAATACCACGCAGGATATCAAATTTTCCCCAGACATTTTTTTACCGTAGCATAAAAGCGATGACCACACCTAATAAAAACCCAACAATTACCTCAATAGGCGTATGTCCAATAAGTTCGCGCAGACGGCCTTCTGGGATTTTTCCTTGCCAGTAAATATCATTCATTATTTTGTTTAAGACCCGTGCTTGTTTCCCAGATGCCCTGCGCACACCCTGGGCATCAAACATAACCACAATGGTAAAAGATGCTGCCAAGGCGAAATAAACACTGTCGAATCCGTAATCAAGACCAATGGCTGTGGCCAGACACGAAGCGCCTGCAGTATGGCTAGAAGGCATGCCTCCTGTGCCTACAAACCAACGGAAATCAAATTTCCTCTGACTGAATATACCAATAATCACCTTGATCGTCTGGGCGATTAGCCAACTTGTAAGGGTAGTAATAAAAATTTTATTCTTAAATATTTGAGTAAATACGTGTTCCATTAATTTCCGCCGGGGAAAGGCTGTACTTCTATTCTGACTTTAGATGGATAGGTAGATTTACCATTTTTTATTAAGTATCCCTGATTTCCAATAATTATACTTTCTGCTTCCCTACGAATTTTTAAGTCCTTTTTTGCCAGGCGAATCTTTTGCCGTAATTCTTCGATCGCTTTCTTTAACTCTTTTATCGAACCCAATCGCGCCTTTAGCTTTTCTTTATCTTGAACGGCTTGCGTTAGTTCAAGGCTTAAGCCTTCGATTTGATCTCTAAGAGCTACATTTTCAGCTTTTACTGCAAAAATCTGGGAATTCAATTCTTCTGCCAGCTTCTGCGCAGCCCGGAATTCAACATTAAGCTGGGATAATCTATCATTATTCAACTTTAAATCACCCTTAAGCTGTAAATTTTCTTGAGATAGTATCTTCTGTAATTCTTTTTCTTTATCCAGATCCTGCATCAGGCTTTGTTTTTCATTCTCCAGGGCAGCAACTTGAGAATTTAGCTGATTTAAATTGGCCATTAAGTCATATTTTGCTTTTAGGGCAGAAAAATACTTAAACCCGCTAAAAATAGTTATGCCCGTAAGGAAAGCGATTAAAACAGCCTTATAGTCTTTCATTATTTACCTCTTGTTTCACATTATATAATAGGAATTACAAAAAGCAAGTTTTTTCAATGAGCAGATGAATGCCTCAGTCAAGCGGGGAAATTAGGAATTTGTTTGTCAGCGAATAAAGCAGTCTCAACGGCGATTGCTTCATCGCCTGCGGCTCTGCGCAATGACTGACACGGTGATGCCCCTGTTTACTGATCGGTTACGAGCAGATACCTTACGGAGGTCGCCAGACCGAGGTTAAGGTATCAATGACCTATGTTCGCTCTCGCTCCATAAGTCGTGGTCTCATTAAATTTTCTAGTTAGATTTTACTGTTTATTACGTCTATTATAAGTGAGCGCATAACCCAGCACTTATTTGCTGGGATTGGCGTCCAATTCAAATAAGTGCTGGGTTATATATGCGAAATTACTCTGCACCTTTCTCTCATTCATCTTTTTAGTGTAGAAACTTGAATATAAAGAAAAGTGCGGGGTTTATTCAGCCTTAGAACTTAGCTTGAGCTCCTCGCGAGCTAAGTTCTGGCTTTATTTGGAGGGATCAACCATGTTGGCAAAAGTTTTTAGTTATGGAGTTCTGGGAATAGAGGCTTATCCTATTGAAATAGAAGTAGATGTATCAAGAGGCCTGCCGGCAGTAAATATAATAGGACTTGCGGATACCGCAATAAAAGAAAGTCGCGAACGGGTAAAATCTGCAATTAAAAACTCCGGCTTTGGTTGGCCGGCAGAAAGAATTACCATAAGCCTGACTCCTTCTGATATCAAAAAAGAAGGCGCTGGTTTTGATCTGGCTATTGCCTTAGGTATTCTTGCTGCTACAGAGCAGATAAACAGCGAAAATTTAAAAAACTATTGTATTCTGGGAGAGCTATCTTTAGACGGGGCTCTTCGTCCGACAAAAGGAATTCTGCCTATTAGCGCAGCCTTGGCCAAATTTAGAATCAAAGATATTATCCTGCCAATTCAGAATGCCAAAGAGGCAGCGATAGTCTCTGATATTTTCGTCTGGCCATTAAAAACATTAAGACAAACAGTGGAATTCTTAAATAATCCTCAAAACCTGCAACCTTTTAAATTGGATTTAGAAGAATTATTCAAACATAGCGCGGATTACTCCCTGGATTTCTCAGAGGTTAAAGGTCAATATGCAGCCAAAAGAGCATTGGAAGTGGCGGTTGCTGGAGGACACAACATCTTGATGGTTGGCCCTCCGGGAAGCGGAAAGACTATGTTAGCCAAAAGAATCCCCACTATTATGCCTGATTTAACCTTAAATGAGGCACTGGAGGTTACTAAGATTCACTCGGTAATGGGGACTTTGCCGATTAAGAATGGTATAATTGGCATCCGACCCTTTCGTAATCCCCACCATACTACATCTTATACGGCTTTGGTAGGCGGCGGCTCTATTCCTCATCCCGGTGAAATAAGTTTGACTCATCAGGGGGTATTGTTTTTAGATGAACTGCCTGAATTCCATCGTGATTGTTTAGAGGCACTAAGACAACCCCTGGAAGACGGATGGATACGTATATCTCGAGCAGCCAAATCTTTTGTCTTTCCTGCCTCTTTTATGCTGGTCTGTGCGATGAACCCCTGTAAGTGTGGTCGCTACAACGACCCTAAATCTTCCTGTAGATGCTCAGCGAATGAGGTTTATAAATATCGCTCTAAAATATCCGGGCCTTTGTTGGATAGAATAGATATACATATCGAAGTGCCGACAGCTAAGTATCAAGAATTAACCAGCGTTCAGCCTGCGGAAAGTTCTGCACAAATTAAAGAGAGAATAAATAAAGCGCGGGAAATTCAAAGAGAAAGGTTTAAAACTGAGGGTATTTTATGCAATGCTCTTATGGGCCACAAACAGGTAAGGAAATTCTGCGTATTAGCTAAAGAGGAAAGCGAATTGCTTAAGATAGCAATGACTGAGCTTAATTTCAGTGCCAGGGCCTATGACAAAATATTGAAAGTCTCAAGAACGATTGCTGATCTTGCGGCTTTAGAGCAGATAAAGACAGAGCATTTGTCAGAAGCAATTCAATACCGGAGCTTAGATAGGGATTTCTTCATATAAAAAACAGTTTCCAATCCATTTGGGAAACTGTTTTTAGTAGCTATTTAGAAAGAAACCTCGCTAACAATGGTAATTCTACCCTAATAGATAAACTCCTGCTTTAAAACCCACTGTCCCGATTCCGCGGAAACAGTTTCTGCTTTGATCTAATTATTCCTTTAATACTTTTTCCAAAAGTTTTTTCGATGTTGTGGACATATTTTTCTCTAACTCTCTTATCAACATTTCTTTTTTTTCCAATTCTTCTTTAGTTACTTTTAACTCTTGATGTGCGCTATCTAATCTATCTGAGACAACCTTTAACTTATTATTAAGCAGATTTATATTTTTATTACTCTCTGCCAAACTTTTTTGGGTATCGGCTAAAGAGAAAATCACCATTACAGTAATCCCGATTGTTAATATCGCCAGCCAGATAACCGATGTTCTCCAAAAAGTTACCGTCTTGACTAACTCGGCGTACTTGGTTTTATATGCTAAAACCAATTGTTTATAATCTGCCAAAGCATAAATCATGCCTGAACCATGTTTTTCTTTCATATAGTCCTTTAATTTTCAAAATTTATAATCACCTATATATTAGCCAATTTAAGAACTACCTTTTGAACGCAGATAAACGCAGATTACACGCGGATATACGCAGATTTAAAGATTTATCTGCGAAAATCTGCGTTAGAT
>JAGUWZ010000131.1 GCA_020062065.1 Candidatus Omnitrophota bacterium | reverse complement strand
GGATTAGTGAGGATGCTCATGGCAGGTGTGTATACATATCTGCCTTTGGGTTTAAAAGTATTGGAGAATATCGAGAAGATAATCCGCCAGGAGATGAACGGCTGCGGTGCCAATGAGTTGTTGCTTCCAGCGCTACAGCCTCTGGATTTATGGATAAAAACCGGGCGCGATAAAACTGTGGGCGATGTAATGATAAGATTCCTCGACAGAAGAGGCAGAAATGTCTGTCTTGGTCCAACCCATGAGGAGGTAATAACTGATTTAGTCAAGAGCTATATATCGTCTTATAAGCAGTTACCTTTAATTCTTTATCAGATACAGACAAAGTTCAGAGATGAGATAAGACCGCGTTTTGGATTGGTGAGGGCAAATGAATTTGTCATGAAAGACGCTTATAGTTTTGACCGGGATGAAGAAGGACTACAAAAGAGTTATTCCGCGATGCTTGCCGCCTATAACAGGATATTTAAAAGATGCAGCTTGAATTTTTTAACTATTGAGGCAGATCCCGGGATAATGGGGGGTAATGTTTCGCATGAGTTCATGGTTCCAGCAGAAAGCGGTGAGGACATAGTCTGGGTTTGTCCTGACTGTGGGTTTGCTAAAGGATATAAAGACGAGAACGAACAACCCTGTCCTAAATGCAAGCAGAACTTGAAGAAAACCAACGCTATTGAAGTCGGCCATATCTTTAAATTAGGGATTAAATATAGTTCGGTGTTAGGCGCAAGTTTTCTCGACGCAAAAGGCGTCTTAAAACCCATAATTATGGGCTGTTATGGTATAGGTGTTTCGCGGCTTATCTCTACAATAATCGAACAGAATCACGATAATGAAGGCATCATCTGGCCAAAAGATTTAAGTCCGTATAAAGTGGTTGTTCTGGCTTTAGATGTAACGGATAAAAAGATTATAGAAAAGGCTGAAGGTATCTATCAGGAATTTAAAGAAAATGGCATTGAAACACTCTTGGATGACCGCGATGAACGCGCCGGGGTGAAGTTTAAAGACGCGGATTTAATTGGCATACCGCTGCAGGTGATAGTCGGCAAGGAGTTTTTAAAGAAACATACGTTAGAATTAAAATCAAGGCGCAGCCAGGAAAAGATTGCGTTGCCCGAGGATAAAATCTTAAAGGAAATTGAGGCAAGATTAAGTGCGTAGAGAAGAAATAATTGAGTTAGAGAACTTTTTTAAGGAGTATCTAAGAAGCGAGAGGCTGGATTTGGTTGAATTCATTTATCGATACGAAGGAAGAAACTTGATTTTACGCCTCCTTATAGACAAACCAGAAGGCGGAATCATCCTTGATGAATGCGCAGAACTGAATAACAAGATAGGCAGAATTTTGGATGAGAAAAATTTAATCCAGGACAACTATATTTTAGAGGTCTCTTCTCCAGGTCTGGATAGGCCTTTAAAGACAAGGAATGATTTTTCCCGTTGTATAAACCGGCAGGTAAAGTTCTTTCTCTCTGAGACAATAAATGGTAAAATAGAGATAGACGGAATAATAAAAGAAGTGCAGGAAGAAGCTGTAAGTGTCGATAGCCAGAACGGTATAATCTTGATAGCGTTCTCCAAGATAAATAAAGCAAAGCAAATAATTTAGTCGTCTTGCCTCGTGGCTGCGCCAAAGCGCATACGGCGGAGGCTTAAACCCTAATATACGATACACAACAAAAAAGGAATAAGATGAGTAAAGAGTTGTTAGCTATAATTGAGCAGATAGAAAGAGAAAAGGGGATAAAGAAGGAAGTGTTAATCCAGGCGGTGGAAAGCGCGCTTTTAAGTGCAGTGCGACGGGTTATTGACGTCAAGCCAAATGAACAGCTAGAAGTAAAACTTGATCCTGCCTCCGGAGAAATTAAAGCCTCTAGGAACAACGAAGAAATTACTTCTGTGGATTTTGGCCGCATTGCCGCCTCTGCTGCCCGGCAGGTAATTATACAGAAGATTCGTGAGGCAGAGAAAGACGTTGTCTACAATGAATTTCAGGAGAAAGTCGGAGAGATTGTCAGTGGCACGGTTTATAGATTTGAAAAAGGTAATATCGTAGTAGATCTTTTAGGAAAGGCCGAGGGTCTTCTTTTAAAGGTCGAACAGTCTCCCAAAGAAGAGTTTAGGCAAGGACAGCGCATACGCGCATTTGTTTTGGAGGTGACAAAAGAAAATAAGGGCCCTCAGATAATTTTATCGCGCAGACATCATAATTTCGTAAAAAAATTGTTTGAACTGGAAGTCCCTGAGATTTATGAGGGGATAGTTGAGATAAAGTCCATTTCCCGTCAGGCAGGCGAGCGCACGAAGATAGCGGTTTGGTCTAAAGACGAAAAAGTTGATTCCGTAGGAGCATGCGTGGGTATGCGTGGCGGCAGGGTCAAGAATATTGTCAATGAATTATCAGGAGAAAAAATTGATATTGTGCGTTACAATGAAGATGTAAAGGAATATATAAAAGCTGCGCTTTTACCCGCTGAGGTTACCGAGATAAAATTGGATAAAGCCAATAAAAGAGCAGAAATTATTGTAGGAGACGACCAGCTTTCTTTGGCTATCGGCAAACACGGGCAAAATGTCCGTTTGGCCTCAAAATTAGTCGGCTGGGAACTGGATGTGCGCACAAAAGCTCAAGCTGAAACTGAAGCAAAACAGCTTGAGGAAGCAAAAAGCAAAGAAGTTAGGGAAGAAGAAAAAACAGAGGAAGCTGAAAAACCTGCAAGGGCAGAAAAATTAGCAAAAGCTGCCAAAACAACGAAAGAATTAGAGGAGTTGTCAGGGGTAGGAGAAAAAACTCTGGACAGGCTTAAAAAAGCAGGCTTTAGTTCTCTATCAGATATTGCCAAGGCAGACATAAACACGCTGATTGAGATAAAAGGTATCGGAGAGAAAAAAGCACAAAAAATAATCGGGGAAACCAGGAAGCTTTTGAGTTAAAAGTGGGAAAATATTTGAACGCAGATACACGCAGATTGCACGCGGATAAACGCAGATAAAACATCTACTAAATCTGTGTTAAAAAAGGCGTTTTAGGTTAACTAAATATGCAGAAATCAAAGAAGGAAAAAGTTGTAACTGCCAAGAGACCTAAGCTAAAGCCCGTAAAGGCGGCAAAAACACCGACAAAAACAGTCAAGCCCAAGCCGGGTGCAAGACAGGTGGCTAAAGTTAAAGAAAAAACTCCTGCGATAGTTTATCCTAAACGTAAAGCATGGGTTAGTAAAAAACAAATAGCGCCTACATTGGGCGGTATTGTTGAAACTCAAAAGATAGCTATTCTCCCTGTGGAGACTCCTGCCCTCAGGGTAATTCATAAGGAAGCAGTTCCCAAAGAGAAAGCTATAAAAGAGGAACTTAAAAAGGAAGCAATTAAGAAGCCAGACTTAAAGAGAGCGCCGGCAAAAGACCTGCTAGTAGAAGAGGTTAAAAAAGAAATCCCTGAAGTAGCGCTTAAAGTTACTCCTCCAATACTACTCAAGGAACTGGAACTTAAATTACCCATCTCAGTTAAAGACTTAAGTGTAAAGCTACAAGAGAAACCCTCAATACTTATTAAAAAATTGATGGATAGCAATATCATGGCAGCCATAAACCAGCTTTTGTCTCGAGAGGCGGTAGAGAAGATTTGCCGGGATTACGGTTTCCAGATCAAAGAGGAACAAGATGAAGAAGAAACAATAATAAGTATGCACAGAGAGGTTGATTCTCCTGAGGTTTTAAAACCACGTTCCCCTATTGTTACTATTATGGGCCATGTTGACCACGGTAAGACTTCAATTTTAGACGCAATAAGGAAAACTAAAGTGGTAGAATCCGAACACGGCGGGATTACCCAGCACATCGGTGCTTATAAAGTGGCTTTGCCGGCCGGAGAGATAACCTTTTTGGACACCCCGGGTCATGAGGCTTTCACAGCTATGCGCGCAAGAGGAGCCAAGGTCACCGATATTGTTATTTTAGTGGTAGCTGCTGATGATGGAGTTATGCCTCAGACCCAGGAGGCAATAGACCACGCCCGTGCCGCAGGAGTACCGATTATTGTTGCCATAAACAAGATTGATAAACCCCAGGCAGATATAGACAGGGTAAAAAAACAATTATCCGCTTTTAATTTAACTGCCGAGGATTGGGGGGGAGAGACTATAACTGTAGCAGTATCAGCAAAAACCGGAGAAGGGATAGATACATTGTTGGAGATGATACTTTTAGAGGCAGAGATGCTGGAATTGAGGGCAAATCCGAAAAGGCTGGCTAGAGGTGTAGTATTAGAAAGCAAGTTAGTTAAAAATAAAGGTCCGGTAGCAACTTTACTCATTCAAAACGGAACATTGCAACTCAATGAAAATATAATTGTCGGGACTTTCTCTGGAAAGATAAGGGCAATGTTTAATGACCGCGGCCAAACAGTAACTGAGGCATATCCGTCGACCCCTGTTGAAGTATTAGGAATTAGTGGAGTTGCTCAGGCGGGGGAACAATTCTTTGTCGTTGAAAATGAAAAGACAGCCAAGGAATTGGCATTAAAGAGGCAGGAAAGAGAAAGGCAGATGCAGATGCTGCCGGTAAAAAGACTGGGACTGGAAGATCTTTATACTCAAATAAAAGAAGGAAAACTTAAGGAGTTAAATTTAGTTATCAAGGCGGACGCCCAGGGTTCTATTGGGGCAATAAAGGAGTCTTTAAATAAAATAAATTCTCTTGAGGTAAAATTGAATATTATACATGACGGGGTAGGAGCGATAAACTCTTCTGACGTGGTATTGGCTCTGGCATCCCAGGCATTGATTTTGGGATTTAACTCTACCCCTGATGAAGTGGCTAAATTATTAATCCAAAAGGAAGGCCAGGAAGTCAGGACTTATAATGTTATTTATGAACTGGTCAATGAAGTAAAGGCGGCTTTAGAAGGTATGCTTGAGCCGAGATTAAAGAAGATCTTTTTAGGTAAAGCAGAAGTAAGAAAGATATTCAGGTTATCGAGTTCTGGTGTAATCGCCGGATGTTTTGTGAGTAAAGGAAAAATCAACCGCAGTCTTGCCGTAAGTTTAGTAAGAAACGGCGCAGTAGTGCATGAAGGAGAGATTTCCTCATTGAAACGTTTCAAGGACGATGTGCGGGAAGTTGAGGAAGGTTTTGAATGTGGTATAGCGCTTAAGGGCCACAGCGATATAGTGGAAGGCGACGTTATCGAGGCATACCAGATTCAGAAAATAGCCCGAACCCTAGAATAAATGTCTCAGAAAAAGAGAATATTAAGTGGCATGCGGCCAACCGGAAAGCTACATTTAGGCCATCTGGTTGGGACTTTGGATAACTGGATAAAATTACAGGAAGACTACGATTGTTTCTTTATGGTTGCTGACTGGCATGCGCTGATGAGCGAATACGAAGACCCTCAAGCTATATCCGATTATGCAATTGATAATGTTGTTGATTGGATCAGCTTTGGTATAGACCCTAATAAATCCACGTTATTCATCCAATCCCAGGTCCTTGAGCATCTTGATTTATTCATCATATTTTCCTGCCTTACACCCCTAGGTTGGTTAGAGAGATGTCCAACATATAAAGAACAGCTTAGGGAAATAAAAACACGTGATTTACACACGTATGGTTTTCTGGGTTACCCTGTGCTTCAGGCAGCGGATAT
>JAGUWZ010000136.1 GCA_020062065.1 Candidatus Omnitrophota bacterium | reverse complement strand
ATATAATAATAAAACCAGCAAAAATTACAAAAAATGGCAAATGTGGTGTCAAACTTTAAACTGCTTCCGTCGAGCACAGGGTTATTTTAGGCAAACATGAGCTAAGGATACCTTTGAGTAGGTTGGAGCTGTAATAATGAATATGCCAAAGAGAAAAATGTTCCGATAATTAGACGAGGATTAATAGGATGAAAGAATTCTCCAGATGTATGCTTTGTGCGATCCCCGGGAAACAGCTTTATGAAGGGCTCATTGACCGTCTTTTGGGGGTCCCAGGAACATTTAATTTAAAAAGATGCCAATCTTGCGGTTTGCTCTGGCTTGACCCTATGCCTATCGCCCCAGATATACTTAAATACTATGAAGGAAATTATGTTTCCTGCGGTGATAAAACAGTATCCGAAGGCGCTTCCAAGAGGCGGCTTTTCGCTGGATTAAGAGATTTTGTGAGGGCACTTATCATCTATGGCTACTACGGATATCAGCATCTGGCTAAGAGAAAAGTATATGTAATAATGGGAAGGGTGCTTGGTCTGTGGCCATTTTTGCGCTCAAGGGCAATATACGGATTAGGAGAGCTTCTGCCGTTTTACCAAGACAATCCCCAAGCCCTTATTGTTGATGTTGGTTGCGGAAGGGGCGATTATTTAAAGTTGATGCGAGACTTAGGATGGAAAGTTTTGGGTATTGAGTTGAATCCTGTTGTAGCAAATATAACCAGGAATAAAGGTATTCCGGTTTTTCAAGGGACACTTAACGACGCAAAACTTACTGAGGGGAGCGCTGATTTTGTTACTTTGTCTCATGTTATCGAACATCTTCCCGAACCTTTGATGGTTATAGACGAAGTTTTTAGGATCTTAAAGAACTGCGGTAAACTAGTAATTCATACTCCCAATGCCCAGAGTCTTTGCCATCAGGTTTTTCGCAAAAATTCTTATCATTTAGATCCTCCGCGTCATTTATTTATTTTTTCTCCCAAGAGTATCAAGTTGCTGTTTGAAAGAAGTAAGTTTAAAAAATTCACTATTAAGACGTTAACTCGGGCTGCTCGGACGAGCTTTGATAACAGCGTAGTGATTGCGCGGGAAGGGAAATCTTATATAGGCGGCATCAAACCCCAAAAAGGACGCTTTATCTTTGCGTTGCGAGAATCAATGCTTTGTCATCTTGGAAAGCCCAGAGGCGAAGAGATTGAGTTGGTTGCGCAGAAGTTTTAAAAATTGGAGTTTAAAATGGGAAAAGAAAAACCTCATAACCACAGAAATTATCTTAAACTTTTAGCTAAGAGTTTGTTGTGTCTTCCTCGAGGAATAAGAAATTGCGGGGAAGATGTGTATATATCGCCTTTTACAGAGATAAAGAATCCAGGAAAAATCTTTTTGGGTAAAGGGGCGGTTTTAGAAAGACACTCTCGGCTTTATGCGAATGGCGAAAATGCCCAAATAAAGATAGGAGAATACACGACAATTTATCCCTATGTCTTATTAAAGACAAATGGTGGAAAGATTGAAATAGGCAAAGGCTGTTCGGTGAATGACTATTCTATCCTTTACGGATATGGAGGTATTACCATCGGTGATGACGTGCATATTGCTGGGCATACGGTTATCATTGCTTCCGAACACGATTACAACAAATTAGGTAATTCAAGCTTCAGTCAGGACATACTGGCTAAAGGAGTAAAAATCGAAAGCCATGTCTGGATAGGGGCAAACGCGGTAATACTCGACGGAGCGACTATAGGCAGGGGTTCGGTTATAGGCGCGGGCGCAGTGGTGACAAAAGATATACCGCCTGATTCTATTGCGGTAGGCGTGCCGGCAAGGGTGATTAAGAAGAGAATCTAAAAAATGAAAATTTTATTAGCAGCGCCCCAAGATCAAACAGCCTTGGGAGTCATCAGCAATTATTGCCGCAATGCCTTGGTGGATTTGGGAAACGAAGTAGAAGTTTTTGATTTTCGCAAACATCCTTACTCCAGTGGTAAATTTATTTCTGGTTTGAAATCCATAGCGCGTAAGTTTTTACCATCCTTTCCTTCTCCCTACGCAGTTTCGCCAATCAGGTCCTGGACCGATAAACAGATAAATCAGATGCTGCTGGAATTAGTATTTAGGTTCAAGCCGGACATTCTTTTAGTTCTCTGTGGAGAAAATATTTTAGGAGAAACTTTGCAAAGGATAAGCAGGGAATTAAAAACCGTGACCGTGAATTGGTTCCACGATACTTTGCTCTTGCCTTATCGGCAACCTCTCTTCAGGTCAATAGCAGCGATTTATGATTTTGTATTTATTATAGACTCCAAGGTTATTCTAAGAAAGATTCCCATAACCGCTAAGTATATAGAGACATTACCGTTAGCTTGCAGTCCAGATGTGCATAAGAGAATAAATTTGTCACCTGACGAAATCAATATTTATGGCAGCGACGTCGCGTTCGTGGGCACAGTTACGCCGGAGAGAGAGAAGTGGCTGGGGCAGCTGGCGGAATTTGACCTAAAAATATGGGGAAGGTGGCAGGGTATGAGTCAGCGGCTTAAGAAATGTTATCAGAAAAAAGATGTGTATGCCGGCGAGGCGGTTAAAATTTACAATGCCTCTAAAATCATCTTGGATATGCATCATCTCTGGGGTAAAGAGGAAGAAATCATTAATGTTACTCCGCGCGTGTTTGAGGTTCCGGCATGCGCAGGATTTCTTCTAACTAATTCTTCCTTGCAGATAGGGGATTTTTACCGCATAGGCGAAGAGATGATTGTTTATAAAGACATAGATGAGCAAAAACATTTAATCCGCTATTATTTGGAGCATCTGCAGGAGAGGCAGACAATAGCCCAACGGTCTTACGAGAGAGCCAGGGCAGAACATACTTACCAGAAACGGCTGAAAGAATTGTTAGAGACCGTAAGAAAGGCCGCTTAATATGCCAGCTGATTAAGCCTCAAGATGCCTCTTCTCTGGCGCAAGCAATCATATCTTTGGTTATAGACTGCAAAAGGACAAAAGACATGGGTCAGGAAGGCTGGCGAATAGCTCAAGAAAAGTTTTCTTTGTCCGGTATGATTAAAAAGACAGAAGAACTTTATTTGGATCTGCCGAGGCAGGGGGCTGCGCAAGAACAGCGCACCATTCTTTTTACCAGCACCTTTAATTCTTTGCAGGGAGGAGGTCAGAGAAGCCTGCTGTTATTGCTCAAATTCCTAAAAAGAGAAAAGTTTAAGCCTTTATTGATTGTTCCGGATGAAGGCGAACTCGCGGAAGAAGCTACCAAACTGGGTATCAGGTATCTTGTGTTTACTTTTCCAAGACTCCGTAGCATAAAAATATGGAGACCTTTAGTTTTCTTCTTTAGGCTGCTTGAGGTAATAAAAGAACACAATGTTAATATCATTCATACCGACTCACCGAGGGAGGCGTTTTATTGCGGGCTGGCAGGCAGGATTGCCGGTGTAGCCGTTATTCTTCACGCCCGAGTTAGGGAATCTACGCAACCACTTGACAGGATACTTTACTGGGCAGTTGACAGTATCATTGCAGTTTCGCAAACAGTAGCAGGGCGATTTGCGTTCGCGCGAAATAATTCCAAGGTTGTTGTTGTATATAACGGAGTGGATTTGGAAGAGTATAAACCTGCTGGGCAAGAGGAAAAAAGGGGCGTCTTTAGAATTGGCTATTTTGGTAGAATACACCCTAGGAAAGGAATAGAAGTACTGATTCAGGCAATGCCTAAATTGCGCGGCGAAGTGGAGCTGGTTATACAGGGAGACGGAGATACAGACTATGTAGCCTCGCTTAAAAACCTCGCCAAAGGTTATCGCATAGAGTTTAGATCATATAACCGGGATCCCCGTAAGGACATGGCCGGAGTAGATGCGATTGTTTTGCCGTCCATACAGCTGGAAGGATTTTCTCGGGTCATACTTGAAGCCATGGCTATGGGTAAAATCATTATTGCTTCGGATTTGGCTGAGAATAAAGAGGCAATCGGCGGAGATTCTGCCTTGCTTACTTTTCCTGTCGGCAGTGTAAAAGAATTGGTATCAATCATTGAAGCGATGATACAGAATAAGGTTTCCGCAGCAGATCTAGGTATGAGACTAAGAAAACGGGCAGAAACATTATTCGATGCACGAAAAAGCGCTGCCCGTATCGAAAAAATTTACGATATGCTCTTGGCGCAAGCAGGAAGCCGGATCTGTCCGAGAGATAACACCTGTTTTAGCAGAGAGAAGTCCTTAGCTTGAATTTACTCTGGGTCATCAAAAAAAGAAATAAGATTAGCCAATTTAAGAACTACCTTTTTGAACGCAGATACACGCAGATTACACGCAGAGGGAAAAGTTTTATCTGCGAGAATCT
>JAGUWZ010000137.1 GCA_020062065.1 Candidatus Omnitrophota bacterium | reverse complement strand
CTGCGTTAAAATTGGGTTGAAATTATCATTTTACTAGTTGTTAAATCACCTCATAATCTACTAGGTAAAAGGGACACCCTTTGTAACCTCTTATCATATAACATCTTGAAGATAAATTATTTCCTTGGTCTACCTCTTTACTTGGGATAAAGACGACTAAACTATTTTTGATAAAAAACTTAAATTGGCTAAATAGATTCGTTAAATTTTATTTATCGCTGCTCTGATTTTGGCTAAGACCCTTCTTCTGACATCGTCAATCTTGCCTTTAACCGTGGCGCCGCTGGCAGTCTTATGTCCGCCTCCGCCAAAAAAATTAGCCACTCTGTTAACATCAATTTTGCCCTGCGATCTGAAATTTACCCTGACTTCATTTGTAAGACTTAAATTTTCCTTAAATAAAACCGCCACCTCCGCATCTTTTACTGTCCGGGCAAAATTAAGAATGCTCTCGGATAAATCTATGAATATTCTCTTTCTGCTCTTAAAAACATCCTTTTTAATCTCAAACCATATCAGTTTTCCCTTAACCGCTCTTTTCATAGTAGGCAGAATTTGCGCCAATAATTTCAAATCCGCAAATGGGATATTCCCATATACTTTTCTGTAAACCTCCGAGATATTAATATTGTGTTTAAGCAGCTCCGATGTTATTTTATGCACCGCGGCGCTTGTATTGGTATAATGAAAAGAACCAGTATCAGTTAGGATACCTACATATAAAGATAAGGCTGAATCTTTATCCAGATTGATTTTTAATTTCTTATAAAGTTTATAAATCATCTCACAACAACAAGAGGCTTCTGGCCTTACCCAGTTTACCGTACCAAAATTTGCATTGCTTATATGGTGGTCAATATTAAGGATTGGGAAATTATTTTTATTTATGGTATAAACCTCTCCTGTCCGTTTTAAATCAGAACAATCCAAAGCCACCAAGCAATCAAAATTTATATCTTTTATATTCCTTTTGAATTTTCTTACGAGATCAAGGCTAGGTAGAAAATCATAGCCGTATGGAATATCATCCTCATTCAAAATCACAGAAGTTTTGCCTAACTTCTTTATCAGTCTATAGAATGCCAGCTCTGAACCTAAGGCATCCCCCTCCAGATTGGTATGGCTGGTAATTAAAAATTTGTTATGATTCTTTATAAATTCAATTGTTTTCTCTAAACTCATATACCTTACCACTATCACTGCGTAGGTGATAGTGGTTCTTTGAGTTTTTTAATTTCATCTAAAACTTCCTGTATCCTGCAACTGTATTCACTGGATTTATCCTCTTTAAAGATAATCTCCGGAGCAAACCTCAGTTGAATCCTTTCTGCGACCAGCCGGCGAATAAATCCTAAAGCTGAATCCAGGGCTTTTTTGCTCTTCTTGTAATCTTCCTCTTTACCCAGGACACTATAAAAGACTTTTGCATAGCGTAAATCCGCAGTAACACTAACCCCGGTAATGGTGACAAAACCTAAACGCGGATCCTTCAATTCATTCTGAATAATATTACTGACCTCTTTTTGTATCGCATCCTGCACCTTATCTTTTCTCGACATCAACCTTACTCCTTCGTACGAACGAACACCTGGCTTTCCAATAAGCCAAGGTCTTAGCGCTGGTGAACACACCTTGTTCAAGAAGATAGACAAGTGTATACTTCTTCGTTACCTGAACCTAGCTATTCCAAGGTGCTAGATTAACTCTATCTCATAATCAATTAAATTCACTTTATTAAAATTTTCAATAAAATTAACTACACGAGAAAGAACGCTGTTAATAATTTTTGCGTCTTTTCCCACCCCGACCACTGCAATGCTTGCCTTTTGCCACTTATCCTCATCGTCTATTTGTGCCAGAGCCACATTAAAGTTGTTACGCAGCTTCGCCTTTAGACTATGCAGAACCATCCTCTTTTCCTTAAGAGAATTGCTATTCTGTATAAATAGAACTAACTTTAGGAGCCCAATTGTCATTTTAAACAGACAACTTACGGAACGCTTGCTTTCGCTCGTTACGACGTAAGCTGTTTGGGCGAATTAAGTCTGCAGTTTTCTATCATTCAAGTTTTTAGGACAAAAACTTGAATACAAAAAAGGAGAGGTAAATTCAAACAGCAATTTACGTTTACTGCATTCCGTAAATCTGGGCTTTATTTATTTTTTAGCCTCTTGACTAAATCTAATTCTTGTTTTTTGGTTTTTATTTCTCCGTTAAGCTTGGCATTCAGAAGTTTGTTGAAAATCTTCTGGTAACCAGGACCCGGAGTAAAACCCAAATCCTTTAAATCATGGCCAGAGACAGATATATCCGTACGATGGTAAATATGAAAAAAATCCTCAATGTGCTTTTTGATATTTTTATTTTTGGACTTCGCTTTGATTAAAAGTATCACCTCATAACTTAAAGGTTCTAGTAAATGAAAGATACTGCTGGGTTTGATTTTGTTCCTACTTAACTTAAGCATTATCTTAGAACGCAGCTTCATATAGCTGAGTATTCTTTTTTCTTCTCCCTTACAAAAAACAAATCTGCGGCATAAAGATTTAACCTGGTTTACTTTTAGAAAATCTATCAGTGCCATAAAATAAATAAGCCAGACATCCAATTTCCTATGCAGAACAAATTTGGACTTAAACCACCTAATCTGTCTGGAAATAGAGTTAAACAAGTCATAAGTCTTTGCTGATATTGAAAGAGCGGGATTTATAAAATTAAATCCCACTAATTTCCTGATACGCTTTATCGCTCTTAAGGAATTTTCTTCTTTTAGGAGCAGAATTAGCTCATCACGCAACCTTTGCGGTTGGACGATATTGAGTATCTTGAGTTTTACCGCCTCTTTCAAACATTTAAGAGTATTTGGTTCAATTTTAAAATTATATCTTTGTTCAAAGCGGATTGCCCTTAAGATTCTTGTAGGGTCATCAATAAAGCTTAAATTATGTAATATGCGGATATTTTTATTATTGATGTCGTTCTCGCCGTCAAATAAATTAATTAATTCACCAAATTTCTTACCGCTTATGCTTATTGCCAAAGTATTGATTGTAAAATCTCTTCTGGCAAGGTCATCTTTGAGCATCCCAATATTAACCACAGGCAAACAGGCAGGTTCCGGATAAAATTCCTTTCTGGTTGTTGCAATATCTAACTTAAGCTGTGGCTTTACAGTAAGAGTAGCTGTCCCAAATCTCTTATGTCTGGTAAGTTTTACATTTAACCTCTGAGCTAAATTATCGGCAAATTTTATCCCATCGCCTTCAACAGCGATGTCTAAATCCAAATTCTTAACCCCCAAAATTAAATCCCGAACAAATCCGCCTATAAGATATGCATTAAAACCCAATTCTTCGGCAATATCTCTGGAAAGATATATTAAACTCAAAATTTCTTCTGGTAGTTTCTTTAAATTTTTTTCCATATTTTCTTTACCCGGCACCAAACTAATCGGTTACCAGCAAGAAAATCGCCTCAGGCAGATGAGTTTTACTACGGACGCGGGTGAAACATCCGATGAATTGACTTAAGTCTATCTTTATTTATATGCGTATAAATCTGTGTCGTAGAAATGTTAGAATGACCTAACATTTCCTGAACCGAACGTAAATCCGCACCTCTTTCCAATAAATGCGTTGCAAATGAATGTCTTAGGGTATGCGGCCTTATAGGCTTGTTTATTCGGGCAAGTTTAGCATAACGCTTGATGAGTTTCCACAGAGATTGCCGGGAGAGCTTTTTGCCAAAACGGTTTAAGAATAAAAATTCAGACTCTTTTCTCTTTACCCCGTTAGAAATCCCGTCTTTTTTCAAACCTAATCCCTTAGAATTAACAACATCAATGGTTGCCTCTGGCAACCTATTTCTAACAGGGTTTAACAACGCTGGCCGCCCCACCTCTAAAAATCTCTTAAGGCTTGAGATTGCCTTCCTGCCTAAAGGAATAATTCTTTCTTTGTTGCCTTTACCAATACAGCGCAGAAAACCTATTTCTAAATTGACATTATCCAATTTCAGATTTACAGCTTCCGATACACGCATACCTGTGGCATAAAGGGTCTCCAGAATCGCCTTGTCTCTTATGCCCTGTTCATGCTTAATCTTTGGTGCGGATAATAAAGCCTCGACTTCATTTAGCGAAAGCGTCTCGGGAATTTTTTTCCACAACTTAGGAGAATCTATTAAGCTGGTAGGATCGTTATTTAAAATTCTTTCTCTTACCAGAAATCTGTAAAACATTCTTATGGCAGCAAGCCTGCGCGTCACCGAATTAACGGAAAGGCCGCGGTCTTTTTGCTGAAACATAAAATCTGTTATCTCGTTCTTGGTTGTTTTAGATAAGCTGTTTATTGAACGTGACTTAACAAAATCAATATAAATGTTTAAATCCTCTCTGTATGAAACAATGGTATTCTGGGATAAACCGCGTTCAACTGATAAGTAGTTTAAGAAAACTTCAATTAATTCTTCCATAATTATAATTAAAAGTTATATAAAAGAAACTGTATTCTTAACGCAGATATTCGCAAATCAAACGCAGATTCTCGCAGATTAGCGTTGGAATATCTGCGTTTATCTGCGTTACATCCGCGTGAATCTGCGTTCAAAAAGTTTCTTGTTAGTTTTACAATTCTCAGTAATAAAGATACTGATTATTCCTTTTTTCCTCTCCAATTGTCGAAGACGGTCCGTGTCCCGGATAGATAATAGTATTATCCGGTAAAATAAACAATTTTTCTCTAATTGAGCGCATCAGTACCTCTTCATCTCCGCCTAAATCCGTCCTGCCAATACCCCGATAAAACAAAGTATCTCCTGTAAATAAAATATTATCTTTGGGTTTTCTCATCAAAAAACTTATACTCCCGGCTGTATGACCAGGGGTATGAATTACCTGTAGTTCTATATCTTGCAATTTAATAATCTCGCGGTCTTTTAAAGTTTTTATTTCTGATTTTACTTTATAGGCCGAACCCAAAAATGAACTAAAGTTGCTCTTGGCATCTTTCAACAATTCTTCATCTTGACTGTATACATATACCGGAACAGCAAATTTATCATCGCAACCGATATGGTCAAAATGGCCATGTGTATTTATAACAAAAGCGGGTTTTAGGATATAACTTTCTAAAACTTGCCTTATCTTAGTTTCATCGTCGCCAGGATCAATAATAATGGCGGGTGAGTTTCTATGCGATGCCAAAATATAACAATTGACCTCCATTGCACCAACTATTAGGGTCTTGAGTATCATAAGATATGAGCCTTTATCTTAGAGAAGGAAAAATCACGCTGAATATTTCTTTTTAACTGCCGCGCCCTCATAAGATTATTAACAATAAAGTTTTCGTATAGGTCTTTGCTAATATCCGCTCTTAGATTATTCATTTCATTGATATAATTATCCAAAAGTTTTTGCTTTTCAGCCTCCAACAAATCTCTCAATTTCATTAAATTTCCTAAGGCCTCTTTTAAACAATCAATCTGTTTCTTATGATTCAAACCCCGCTCAGATAAATTATCAATAAGCTCATCCTGCCAGCTCTTCCAATATAAAAAGTATTGACGATAAAGTTCCTCATTATTTAATTCCTCAGCTTTATATTCCTGAGGGACCAGCACTATCTCTTCTTCCTTTTTATCTTGCGGCTTAGGTTTACGGACAAATTTGCGCGCAAAACCTTCACAGGCGCATAATCCAGAAACTACTGCCCACAACCCACAGTACAAAACTAAAATTTTAATCACCGATATTCTATTTTGTAATTTCATTTACCCTCCAGGCTCCGAGAAAATTCTTTTTCATCGATTATTTTAATGCCTAATTTTTTGGCCTTGTCATATTTTGAACCGGGACTTTCTCCTGCTACCACTAAATCAGTGCTCCTGCTCACACTGGAAGACGGCGTCCCCCCGAATTTACGCACTAAGCTTAAAGCTTCAGAACGACTGTAATTCTTTAGTTCTCCTGTAAAGACTACGGTCTTGCCGGTAAATAAAGTAGGACCAATTTCAAAAATCTCTTCTTTAAAATTAACGCCGGCTTTTTTTAACTTCTTGATTAATTCTTTTGTCTGGGGTTGAGAAAAGTAATCCACGACTGATTCAGCTATTACCGGCCCAACTTCATAAATGGCATCAAAATCCGCTTTTTCTGCCTTAACTAAGTTATCTATTGATTTAAATTTCTGGGCTAAGAGGTAAGCTGCTTTTTCTCCTACGTGACGAATCCCCAAGCCATAAATAAGCTTAGATAAAGTCTGTTTTTTACTCTTTTCTATGGCTGCAAGAAGATTATTTATTTTTTTCTCCTTAAACAATTCCAATCTGGCTAAATTTTCTTTTTTCAATTCATATATACCGGCGATGTTATGTACCAACTTTAATTTGACTAAGCCAGAGACGACAGCTTCTCCCATTCCCTCAATATCCATAGCATCCCGTGAAGCAAAATGTTCGAGTACCCTCTGGAGTTGCGCAGGACAGGAAGAGCTGATACAGCGGTAAGCCACATCCTCTTGTTTTTCCTTTATTACCCTGCCAGAACAAACAGGACAGACAAAAGGTATGGGAAATAGTTTTTCCCCGAGACTCTCAACAACTTTGACTACTTTCGGAATAACATCGCCTGCCCTTTCAATTAAAACGCGGTCTCCTTCTTTTAGATTAAGCCTTTTGATTTCGTCAAAATTATGCAAAGTGGCATGTTTAATAGTCACCCCACCACAGGAAACCGGCTCAAGTTGTGCCACCGGAGTAATTACACCGGTTCTGCCTACCTGAGAAACAATCTTTATAACCCTGGTGGTTGCCTGACGGGCAGGAAATTTATATGCTATTGCCCAACGAGGGCTCTTCAAGGTGAAACCAAGTTTCTTTTGGTGGTCAATAGTATTTACTTTAAAGACTATGCCATCTATGTCATAACTCAATCTATCCCTCTTTTCCTGCCAAATCTTGCAGTAATTAATGGCCTCATCCAGATTTTTGCAGAGTTTAGAATGAGGGTTAATGCGCATACCCCAGGTTTTTAGTTTCTCCAGATACTCCCACTGAGTCTTTATATCCAGCCCTTTTCCCGCATTCTGCGGGATCCCGCTATGGCGGGAATATTCTCCCAGAGAATGGGCAAAAAAATTAAGCCTGCGCTTTGCCACGATTGCCGTATCTAACAGTTTTAAAGAACCTGATGCGGCATTACGCGGGTTGGCAAATAATTCCTCATCCTTCTTTTCTCTTTCCTGATTGAGAACCTGGAAATCACTCCTATCCATATAAACTTCCCCGCGTATCTCAATAAAATCCGGTAAATCTTGCCCCCTTAGAACCAAAGGAATAGCGCGAATAGTCTTTATATTTGCCGTTACATCTTCACCGGTTTCGCCATCGCCCCTGGTGGCAGCGATTTTTAATTTTCCCTTTTCGTATGTAATATTAGCGCTGAGGCCGTCAATTTTATGTTCTACTACAAACTCTAACTTTTCACAACGCCCCAGCCCCCTTAAAACTCTCTCTTCCCATTCTTTTAATTCCTCGAAAGTATAGCTATTTTCCAAAGAGAGCATCTTCTCTTTGTGTTTTATGGTCTTAAATCCTTCAAGAACTGCGCCGCTTAATCGCAGGGTAGGAGAGAAATCGCTTTTGTATTGCGGGCACTTTTCCTCTAAGTTTTGTAGTTCCACCATAAGATTATCGTATTCTTTATCGGAAATTTCAGGCTGTGAAAGGACATAGTAGAGGTAATCGTGATGGCGTATTTGTTGCCTTAGAGCTTCGATTTTCTTTTTGATTTCACTCGACATAGTTATTTCCTAAGAATAAGTCTATCTCCCAAAAATCTCGGAAGTCCTGCTTCTATAATTTTTTTTCTTGCGGTCTGGACATCATAATCTATTCTTTTAATCTGCACTTGTTTTTTATCCGTGTCGTATATACAATAAACTGCGGCAGGATTACTGTCCCGAGGCTGGCCTACGCTTCCTACATTGATAATGTATTTATTTTGGGGTTCTATCTCTATGTAATCTTGGTTCTCGTAATACGAATTTCCCTGTTTATCTTGAATAAAGATACCGGGCACATGCGTATGTCCAATAAAACAAACGTTGGATTTTAATAACTCAAAACTTGCAGCGCAATCGCAAACATTCGTAAGATAATTAAAGTTCTGCGGGTTATCTAAAGAACTATGAACCAGGACAAAATTTTCAATAACATAAATTAATTTTAAAGCTCGTAAAAAGGCTTTGCCGTTCTCTGGCAAATGCTTTTTGGTCCAGAATATTGCTTCTTTAGGGAGAGGGTTAAAATTATCCGGGGGAAATAAATCTACAACTGCCCAATCATGGTTTCCTGCAACAGTAATCATTGCAACCGAATTTACTTTGTCGATGCAAGTCTGTGGGTCTGCGCCGTAACCTACAACGTCACCAATGCAGAGATATTTGTCTATGCCTTCTTTTTGGTAGGCTTCAAGTACAGCTTCTAACGCTTCCAGATTCGAATGTATGTCGGAAAATATGGCGTAGCGCATTAGAATGTTATACTGAAACCGTCAAATCCCCCTGTAGCAGGCTGCCAATCAATGTTTGTATCCTGGATGTATCTGCCAAAGCATTCCTGAATCTTTTCCAGAAACAACTTAAGAATCCCTTCTTCTGCTTCCGCGACAAACTCAACCCTGCCGTCGGGCAAATTCCTGACCCAGCCGCTTGCTCCCAGTTGACAGGCTATATCTTCGGTGGTAAACCTAAAGCCTATCCCCTGAACTCTTCCAGTATAATAAACATGAATTTGTTTTTTCATGGAATAATTCCCTTTAACCTGGGCGGTTGGTTTAAGTTAGCCAGAACAATGCCAATTTTACCACAAATTACAGACAAAGAAAACCAAAAGATTGCAATAATCATAGTAGGAATCAAAATCAGCAGGGGTTGAATATCGGGATAGACCAACCTTTGAAGATAATGAACAATAAATGAACCAGGATAAGTAAGATGAGAATCGTATTTTTCTCTTAAGGCATTTTCTTATTGTCAAGAAAAGTTTTAACCTAAAAACTTTTCTTGCTCGTGAGGGCAACAGCCAAAGGATCTAAAGCAATATAATTTCCCGGTGGCTATCAAGGGACAATACTCTCGTAAAACTGCTAAAAGCCCAACGTAAACTATGACTAAGAAAGGTACGGGGTTCATTTTATATAGCGTTTTAGGAAATCAGAAATCATCTGCATGCATTCTGCGTTGTGAATATAAAAGGCATCGTTGTGGCCGCCGCGCATCACGTAAAATTCCTTTGGAGATTCTGCCTTGGCAAATAATCTTTCCCCTTGAGAAAAAGGCACAATCTCATCATCCCGGCTGTGGATAATGAGTTTAGGCGCATCAATTTTATCGATTTTGGCATAGGCATTGTACTTAGGCCTCAGAAAAAGCCAAAAAGGCAGCAGTGGATAGATTGTCCTGGCCATATCTCTGGTAGAAGTAAAACTGCTTTCGGAAATAAGGGCTGCGGCTTTAACCTTACTGGCTAAATCTATGGCTATGGCTGCTCCCAGAGATTTGCCAAATATCACTATCCTGTCTCTGTCTATATCCTGCCTAGCCCTAAGGTAATCGTAGGCTGCCTGAGCATCAAGATAAGTACCTTTCTCCGTTGGCCAGCCTTTACTCCTGCCGAATCCGCGGTAATCAAAGATGAAAAAATTCATCTTCCTTTCATTGAACATCCTGGCAATCTCCACGCGGTGGCTGATATTTCCGGCGTTGCCATGGCAATAGAGGATTGTGGACAAGGCGCCTTCTTGAGGCACAAACCATCCATGAAGCT
>JAGUWZ010000141.1 GCA_020062065.1 Candidatus Omnitrophota bacterium | reverse complement strand
TTTTTTCTGCGCGAATTAAGGCAGGTAAAAATAGGCCTGCGGGAAACTTACCAGGAAATTATTAAAACAAACCAAAAGCTTCACTAAGGTTTCTGTAGCAGAAGCGAAATTCAAGACTAGATAACCAGCTCCAAACTCGGCAATCACCAGGCAAAAACCGCAGAGATTTATTAAAGAAGCTAAGGGCACAATAAATACGTTGGCTAACACAGTAATAGGAGAAACCATTTTAAAATAGTAGGCAATAAATCCCGCTGTCCCCAACCAGGCAGAAAAAGAAACCAGACAGCCATCAACTAAGAATTTTAGCAACTTTATTTTTAACTTTTCCACGTGCAAGAATGTCTTGATTTTTGGATAGAGCCAAACAATGGCAATGACGCTGGCAAAAGAAAGCTGGAAACCCACATCAAACAGCTGAGCCGGCTTAATGGCCAATATAAACAGAGCTGCAAAGCAACAGGAATTATAAATATCCGCTTCCCTTTTTACTAAATAGGCAAAAATAAAGATAATCGCCATTATAGTTGCCCGCACCACCGGGTTTGATGCGCCAGTAATCAAGCAATAGATTATAATTAATGGCAACACAATAAAAAAACGTGGCTTGCGCGGAATACGTAATAACTTTAACAACGAAACCAGAAAAAAAACTACTATACCGACATTAAAACCGCTAACCACAAGTATATGCACTGTGCCTGAACGCATCATAGATTTGTAAATGACCGGGGAAATATTCCTTTTTTCGCCCAGGACCATGGCACAAACAATGCTTGCGCAAACAGGAGAAAGTCTGCGGTAAATAATTGTCTCAATTTTTTTCTTTAAGCATAAAGCAAACCTTTGAATCGGCCAGCCTCTATTCCTGGGCAGCAAAAGAACATGGGCTTTTGTCTTTACCTGTATAACTGCATAAATACCCTGACTTGCCAGATAACTACCATAACTTCTTTGCCCCGACCCCGACGCAGAACGGTTAAACGGCCGATACAAAGCTCCTTGAAGTAATAACTGGTCACCATAATCAAAATCGTGTCTGCCTTTTATAAAAACTAAGACATTGCCGCAGCAATTCAGTTTCAGGCGAGTGAAAAATATTTCTTCTGTGGCGAATACAAATGTGGTTCTATTGTCTTTGAATTCGGGTTGGCTGTTTACAAAACCCTTGAGCATATATACAGGGTTATTTTTATAAGAATAAAAGTGAGAAATATGAGATTTGGGTAGGATTAAGGAATTACGGTAAAGAAGCGCACCTATAAGAAAGGATAAGAACAATAAACTTATATCCTTAATTAATATTCTCCTCTTTGCCAGCAGCTGCAAAACAAGAACTAATCCTGTTAACAGATATAAAAGAAAAAAATCCGGCTTGATCAAAGAGGCAACAATTATCCCGGATGAAAAAGCTATTCCGCACCAGACTAAAGGCCGCTTAATCATTCTACATAAATCATCCCTTTGATTTTTTCAAACCTGTATCCCCCAAATCCCTTTATATTCTTTATCTCTTCAATAGTCGTAAAATTGGAATGCTGATTGCGGTATTCGATAATGCACTGGGCTAACTTCTTGCCAATACCAGGAACAATCATCAAAGTATCCTGGTTTGCCTTATTAATATTGATCTTGCCCAGATTCTCGTTAAGACAGACAACGGTTTTAACCGCGGCATATCTTTTGGCGGAGAAATTAATCCCTGTTCCCAGCAGAGCTATACCAACTAAAAACAAAACAATCCTGCGTTCTTCCTGTGTAAAAGTAGACGCTTTAGCTAATTTCATCATTTCCAATGAGTTACGTAACTAATGTTTTTGGAATCCCGCCTTTTCTTCGAGGCAGATATCGGCCATTGATTTTAAGTAATCTATGTATAAATTCTTGACTACCTAAAGGATGCTCAAAATTTCCCCAAAATTTTTCCTCTTGTGAGTTAAAGTCTCTTAAAAATTCAATATACCAACTACGCCTTTTAATATCATCTTTTCCAAACCCACAAAAAGTCGGATCTTCTATCGTAATCCCATCCGCTTCTCCTTTACAGTAAAACCGTGCGCTACTATATGAATACTCAACTGCTTCTAAGACTATCCCAGCGCGGACAGGATTACGTTCAATATATCGGCCGCAAGCGATAAGATAACTTTCTTTTTCCACTGGCTGAGATTTAAATCTCCCCTGCCAGAGAAATCCTGTTGAATGATAAGTTGCATGATAATAATGCGTATAAGCACGGTTTAAACCTGCCATCATCGTTGAAAGCTCTTCCGGAATATCTATTTCAAGCAAAAGATGATAATGATTAGGCATAAGTACCCAGTGGTATACTTTTGCACTGAAACAATCACTGTATTTTCTAATCAGCTTTATGCAATGCTGGTAATCTTGGTCGGAATGAAAAATCTCTAAGCTCGCATTACTACGGTTAAAGATATGGTAGATTAACGATCGGCCGAGTTGATGTCTACGTGCGTAGCTTGGCATGTTTCCCCCTTTCTACTATTAATAATAGACGTAAAAAGAGGAAAAATCTAACACAATATTTTTCTTAAAGGAAAGATTAGTTTTGTAACTCGATGACTTATTTAAGGTTAGCTAAAGCGTCTACTAGAGTGAGAGGGAGAGACGGTCTTCTCCTAAAAGATTTTCTATATCCTGAATGAGGTTCTGCGAAGGTTGGACAAAAAGTTCATTGCCGACAATTAACTGTATCCTTGATTTTGTAGGGGTGTCTAAATGCAGATATACCGGCGTCTGCCCAGGAGAAGAACAAAGCAGTTCTTTTAAGCTTTCAAATAAATTTTCTCTTAAGCCCGAAAGATTTATATTAACAGAGGAAATAATGCTGTAGACTTCATCAATGGGAAATAAATCATTGGCAATTATTTTAGGGGTATTTTCTTTAAGATCAATCCTTCCCCTTAAAAGCACTACATTGCTGGGCTGGATGTATTTGGCGACCTTTTGAAAGGTAGTGGGAAATACCAACACTTCAATGATGCCGTCTAAATCTTCAATCTTTAAAATTGCCATCTTCTCCTGCTTCTGGCGCGTAACCGTGTGTTTGATTTTAGTGATTAAACCCACAATCTTTACCGTATCCTGGTCGTTGTATTTGGAGAGGTCATTTATCGGAGAAGAAGAAAATCTTTTTAACTGCCTGGCATAACGCGCCAAAGGATGGCCACTGATATAAAAACCCAAAAGCTCTTTTTCAAAGGCAAGTAACTGCGGCTCGGGCCACTCTTTAATTTCTAGAGCGCTATTAAAATTTTCCTTAAATCCGTTTTTACCTAAACCTTGGTCAAAAAAAGACAATTGGCCTGTTGCCTTTTCTTTCTGTGTCCTTGATGCGTATTCCAGAATCTTATCCAATGAAGCAAACATTGTCGAGCGATGCAAACCGAAACTATCCAAAACGCCGCACTTTATAATGCTTTCTAAAACCTTTCTATTAAACAACCTTAAGTCAATACGGCAGCATAAATCTTCAAGCGAGCTAAAATGGCCGGATTCTTTCCTGCATTTAATTAACGATTCAACCGCACCTCTTCCCACATTCTTTATCGCCAAAAACCCGTAACGGATTTTATCTTTACCCGCAACCTTAAAAAAACCATCGCTTTCATTGATATCCGCAGGCAATACCTCGATACCCATACACTTTGCCTCATTTACGTATTCCACGATTTTATCGCTGTTATCGCGTTCTGAAGTCAAAAGCGCAGTCATAAATTCGACGGGGTAATTTGCCTTTAAGTAAGCAGTGCGATATGAGATGAGGGCATAGGCGCTGCTGTGGCTGCGGTTAAATCCATAACCCGAAAAATAATCAATCTGGTCAAAGAGTTTATTCGCTGTAGAAAAATTAATGCCGTTTTTAAGACATCCTGATACAAAATTCTTTCTCTGCTGCTCCATAACTTCGGGAATCTTTTTGCTCATTGCCCGACGCAAAAGGTCGGCCTGAGCAAGGCTAAATCCCGCCAGTTCCGAAGCAATATGCATAATCTGTTCCTGATAGAGCATAATCCCATAGGTATCTTTTAAAATCGGCTCTAATCTCTTGTGGTCGTATTTTATAGAAATTATTCCTTTCTTGCGTTTAATAAAATCATCAAGCATGCCTGAACCCATAGGCCCAGGCCGGTATAAAGCCAAAAGAGCAATCAAATCTTCAAAACGCGAGGGTTCCAATTTCTTTAATAAATCGCGCATCCCCGAAGATTCCAGCTGAAACACGCCTATACTTTGCGCAGAAGATAAAAGTTTATATGTATTGGGGTCATCCAGCGGTAAATTCTCAATATTTATTTCTTTATTTCTGGTTTCTTTTATTAATTTTACTGTCTGGTCTATAACAGTCAGCGTTCTTAAGCCCAAGAAGTCAACCTTAAGCAATCCTATTTTTTCCAGCGACCCCATATCATAACCGCTGGTAATCTGGTCTTCTTGGGTTTTAAATAAAGGCATATAGTTATCTAAACGTTTATCTGCAATCACCACACCAGCAGCATGGGTAGAAGCATGGCGGTTAAGTCCTTCTAGGGATAAAGCGATATCAATCAAATCTTTAATCTGGGGGTTGGTTTTGTAGAGGTTGTTTAATTCTGGTTCGCTCACCAAAGCATCCTTCAAGGTAAAGTTAGGATTGGCAGGATCAGTCGGCGGAATGAGTTTGGCAATATGGTCAACATCTGCATAAGTCATACCCATAACCCTGCCTACATCTCTAACCACGGCGCGCGCCTGCATTGTGCCGAAAGTGATAATCTGGGCTACATTTTCCTGTCCATATTTTCTAGTTACATAGTCAATAACCCCCTGCCTTCTTTCGTAGCAGAAATCTATGTCAATATCCGGCAGACTTAGCCTTTCGGGGTTAAGGAAGCGTTCAAATAATAAATTATATTTTAAAGGATCGATGTCCGTGATGGCTAAAAGATAACTCACCAGACTTCCTGATGCTGATCCCCGGCCAGGTCCGACAGGTATGCGGTTGTTTTTAGCATAATGAATAAAATCCCAGACAATAAGGAAATAGCTGGTAAAACCCATATCTTTAATAATTTTCAACTCATGTTCTAACCGTTCTTTTATAGCAGGGGTTAACTCACCGTATTTTTTCTTAAGACCTTCTTCACAAAGTTCCTTTAAGAATTCATCTTTAGTCTTTCCTTGAGGTGGCTCATATTTAGGCAGATGGAGTTGAGAAAAATCCAGTTCCAGATTACAACGTCCGGCAATCTCCAATGTATTTGCGAGAGCCTGAGGAACTTCTTTAAATAACTCTTTCATCTGTTGGGGTGATTTAAAATAGAATTCATCGGTTTGAAAGCGCAACCTCTTGGGGTCGTTTAAGGTGGTTTGAGTCTGGATGCAAAGCAGGGCTTCATGCGCTCGGGCTTTATCCTGGGTGAGATAATGCACATCATTAGTGGCTACCAACCCAACATTCAATTCCTTAGAGAGCTTTAAAAGTCCCTGATTAACTATTTTCTGCTCCTGGATATTATTTTCTTGAATTTCCAGATAGAAATTGTCTTTACCGAAGATATTCAGGAATTCATCTGCTACTTTTAGCGCATCATTAAAACGCATCTGTTGCAATAGGACTGGTATCTCGCCTTTAATACAGGCGCTTAATCCAATAAGACCTTGCTTGTAAAGAGAGAGCACTTCTTTATCGATACGCGGACGATAATAAAATCCTTCCAGATAACCAATAGAAACAAGCTTCATTAAATTTTGATAACCGGTCTCATCTTTAGCTAAAAGTATAAAATGATTTGATGACTCTTCAATGCCGTTGGAGGTCTTATCAAAACGGCTCTTGGGTGCCACATAAACCTCACAGCCGATAATGGGCTTTATTCCGGCTTTCTGGGCTGCCAGATAAAATTCAATGACTCCAAACATATTCCCGTGGTCGGTAATAGCTAGAGAGTCCATCTTATAGAGGTGAGCTAAATGCAGGATATCAGGAATTCGACAGGCGCCGTCTAAGAGGCTGTACTGGGTGTGCAGATGGAGGTGGATGAATTCGGAATGCGGCATCTTATTCCCATTAAGAAATGGGTGAAAATTAGAAGAAACAAAATTTTGGGTAAGCGATACCCAAAACAAAAACTTTCTCTTACTGACTATTAAAATCTATTGCAAAAAATAAGAGTCATTTTGATAAGGTGATGATTTAACAACTAGTAAAATGATAATTTCAACCCAATTTTAACGCAGATTTTCGCAAATCAAACGCGAGATTCTCGCAGATAAATCTTTAAATCTGCG
>JAGUWZ010000088.1 GCA_020062065.1 Candidatus Omnitrophota bacterium | reverse complement strand
GCTATGAGTGGCGGAGTGGATTCGTCAGTGGCTGCGACGCTTCTGAAGAGGCGCGGATTTAAAATTACTGGAATTACCATGTGTTTTGATTTACCGGATTCAGAAACCGGACAACCCAGTTGTTGTGGAGCAGAAGGTATTAGAGACGCCAAGGCCGTAGCTGATGTTTTAGGAATTGCGCACTACACCTTAGCGTTTGGAGATGTCCTGCGCAAGAAGGTGGTAGGAGATTTTATCAAAGAGTACGAACAGGCCAGAACCCCGAACCCCTGTATCCGCTGCAACGAATTTGTTAAGTTTGACGCTCTGCTCCAGCGGACTCGCAGCTTAGGAGTAAATTTTTTGGCCACCGGTCATTACGCACGAATTGGCGCCGGCGCAGTGCTGAAAAAAGCAAAGGATAAGGCAAAGGACCAGTCTTATTTTCTCTACCGAATAGACAAAAGAAAACTTAAGCATATTTTGTTTCCGCTGGGAGGGCTTACCAAGTTTGAGGTGCGCAAGTTAGCGCGCAGGTACAGGTTGCCGGTGTCGGAAAAAAAAGAAAGCCAAGAGATATGTTTTGTCGGCCGTCACTACACGGATTTTCTTAAAACCTATTCGGCAGATTGTTTTGCTGCCGGAGCCATCGTGGATAAACAGGGAATTGTGCTCGGCAAACACGCAGGCACAGGTAATTTTACCATTGGTCAGCGGCATGGTTTAGGCATAGCCGCAAAGGTGCCGTTGTACGTTACAGCTATTGATAGACAAAGCAACACTGTGCAGGTAGGGCCAAAACAAGAAGTATTACGAAAGGCATGTATTCTCGAAGATACCAAGTTCGTTAATGGTATAATAAGAGAGCCATTTCGCTGCCGAGTAAAAATCAGATATCTGCACCGGGAAGCGCAAGCAACGGTTATTCCCATTGCCAGCAGGGCAGAGGTAATTTTCGATCAGCCGCAGTTTGCCATTACACCTGGACAATCTGCAGTGTTTTATAAACGGGATGTGGTTCTTGGCGGCGGAATCATTAGTAACGTGCTAAGCAAGGGGGAGTAGATGTCACAGCAAAAGCGAAAAGTATATTTAGACTATAACGCCACCACGCCGCTGCATCCTGAGGTGCAAAAAGCCATGCGCGCGGCAATGAAATATTTCGGAAATCCGTCAAGTCTGCATGAACCTGGAAGACAGGCCCGGAAGCTGATTGAAGATGCCCGCAAGACAATAGCCTCTTTTATCAATGCCGCGCCGGAAGAAATAATTTTTGTCGGAAGCGGTTCAGAGGCAAATAATACGGTAATCAATCTTTTTTCCTGCGCAGGCTTGCGTACCTGCGAAATGCTTAGTTTAAAAACAGTCCGGAAGGAAATCATCACTACAAAGATCGAGCACCCCTGCGTCCTGGAGTCAGCCGCCTGCATGGAGGAGCAAGGGACCAAGGTGAGCTATATCGGGGTAGATAAATATGGAAAAATAGATATGCACCAACTTAAGGCTGCTTTATCAAACGCTACTGCTTTAGTCTCGGTGATGATGGCTAATAACGAAATAGGCACAATTCAGGATATCAAAGAGATCTCTAGAATCGTTAAGAAGGCAGGGGCTTTCTTTCATACCGACGCTGTTCAGGCAGTAGGCAAGATACCCATTGATGTTAGAGAACTTGAAGTAGATTATCTTTCTTTTTCTGCGCACAAGATTTACGGCCCCAAAGGGATCGGCGCTCTCTATGTGCGCAAGGGCGTTGTGTTTTGTCCATTTATCCGCGGAGGCCATCAGGAAAAAGGTAGACGCGCGGGCACGGAAAATACGCTCGGTATTATCGGGTTAGCTAAGGCAATTGAAATGCGCAAGATAGAGGCGTCTGAAGAATTCAAACGTTTGGTTAGGCTTAAGAAACGACTCAAGGACGGCATTGAGAAAAATATTCCTGATACTAAGTTTAATGGTCATCCGACGGACTGTTTGCCTGGGACGCTCAATGTTTCTTTTAGCGGTGCAGAAGGAGAAGCAATACTTTTGTATCTTGATATGGAAGGCATTGCGGTTTCAACGGGCTCTGCCTGCGCTTCAGGCTCTTTGGACCCGTCTCACGTTTTGATTGCAACAGGAATTCCCCAGGAACAAGCACACGGTTCAATTCGTATGAGCCTGGGTAGGGATACCACAGTAGAAGACATTGACTATGTTATAGAAAAGCTTAGACGGGTTATTAAACGAGTAAGACAAATTTCAAGCGTATCTACAAAAGCCAAAGATGGATAAACAACCTGAATGGTTATATAGCGATATAGTCAAAGACCATTTTATGCATCCGCGTAATCTTTTGCTTGACGAAGAATCCTTTGAGGCTGACGGCCAGGGAGTAATCGGAAATATCAAATGCGGGGATGAGATGGTTGTGGTGATTAAAGTTGACAAAGAAAAAAATATTATCACCGATTTAAAGTGGAAGACCTATGGCTGCGCCAGCGCTATTGCCAGCACTTCAGCGCTTTCTGAGTTAGCCATCGGCAAAACACTTAGCCAGGCGTATAAATTAAGTTCGCATGATATTGCAAAGGCCTTGGGAGGGCTTCCAGAACATAA
Organism: Candidatus Omnitrophota bacterium; assembly: GCA_020062065.1. Lineage (GTDB taxonomy): Bacteria > Omnitrophota > Gorgyraeia > Gygaellales > Profunditerraquicolaceae > JAGUWZ01. The sequence goes on along the minus strand of JAGUWZ010000088.1, from coordinate 6,185 downwards.
GATTCATTGTTCAGTCCTTGGAGATAAGGCATTACGGGCTGCGATAGACGATTATTACACACGTAACGGCATGCTGGATAGAGTCAAAGCGGCAAAAATGCATATTATCTGTCAATGTCTGGGGATAACCGACGCGGAAATTGAACAAGCTGTGCTTGAAGGAGCACGGAATTATTATCAACTCCAGGAACATACCAAAATCGGCACAGTCTGCGGCAAGTGCAAAGAGAAAAGCTTAGAGTTATTGGAGAAATATAAGGCTAAACATTTTGCTTGAGACTGTAGCAGGAGGGAGTTTTTTATTGGTGAAATATGGCGGCGAGAGCGATAGTATTACTTTCTGGAGGCCTGGATAGCATACTGGCCACAAGACTTATCAAGGACCAAGGCATAGAAATTGAAGCAGTGAATTTCCTGACCGTATTTTGTAAGTGCACCTCCCGAGGCAAGACCTGTCTTGCCAGTACCTCTGCCGCAGCCTCTCTGGGAATTGCTCTTAAAGTATTTGAGGTGAGCAAAGAATACATAAACATCGTTAAAGCGCCAAGGCATGGATACGGAAGAAACCTTAATCCATGTCTTGACTGCAGGATATTTATCTTCAGAAAAGCGGGCGAGTATATGAGGCGGTCTGGCGCTTCTTTTATTGTGACTGGAGAGGTTCTTGGTGAACGGCCAATGTCGCAACGTATGGAGGCGATGCATCTCATAGAGAAGGAAAGCGGCCTTAGCGGTTTTATCGTGCGGCCATTATGCGCAAAACTAATGGAACCTACTATGCCGGAAAAGCAAGGATTAGTTGATCGTGAAAAATTACTGAAGATACAAGGTCGTTCTCGGAAACCTCAGATACAGATAGCTCAGGAGCTTGGTATTGATGATTATCCCTGTCCATCAGGAGGGTGTCTTTTAACGGATAAAGGATTTGCTGAGAGGATGCGGGATTTGATGAGACATAATCCGGATTTCACAGTGCAGGATATCAAGCTTCTAAAATTAGGGAGGCATTTTCGCCTCGGCCCAAACAGTAAATTAATTATAGGAAGAGATGAGGAAGAGAACGCTAAATTGTTGGCGCTTACTGAAGAAGATGATCTGCATCTTAGTCCTGTTAATATTCCTGGCCCTATCGGCATAGGCAGGGGCAGTTTTAGAGATGATTATATAGACCTTGCCGCGCGTATACTAGCGCGATATAGCGATATTGCCTCCGACCAATATCTTGAAGTTGAATACCGCAAGACAACAGAAGAGAATGGAAGCCGTATCATGGCTAACCCACTCAAAGACAAAGACCTTATTGCCTTAAGAATATAGGACATTTTCCTACCCCGAACAAACTCCACGCTTAATTGTTTCAATGCCAGAAGCAAAAATTAATTTTTGTCTGTATTACTTAAGAATTGTAAAACTAATAACAAACTGTTTAAGCGCAGATTCATTTGAACGCAGATACACGCAGATTTAAAGTTTTATCTGCGAGAATCTGCGTTGGATTTGCGAGAATCTGCGTTAAATAAAAACTTCTCATTATTTTTGCCAAGATTAATATTATATTGTAAATGTCAACCACATATTATAAAATAGTTTACAAAGAGAGCGCTGAAATATTCCTAAAAATCATATCAGAGATTGCTCTGGTTTTTATATCAGCAATCTCACCAAAGGAGCTTGAATGGATAGAAAAAGTGCGCGTGCGCTTTTGGAAAAGCCTTTAGCTGAGCTGATAGCCCTGGCTGACAAAACTCGCAAAGATTTCGTTGGAGACAGAATAGAGCTTTGTAACATAATGAACGCAAAATCAGGTCTCTGTGTGGAAGATTGTAAATTCTGCGCCCAATCTCGCCGCTACAAAACAGGCATAAACACATATCCCTTAAAGAGCGTTGACGAGATGCTCGCGGCAGCTTTTAGCGCAAAAGAGATGGGAGCAGAAAGATTTGATATAGTAACCAGCGGAAACAGATTATCAAGCGATGAATTAAAAAGGATAGCAGATGCCATATCTCTTATAAGAGACCGGGTCCGTATAAATATCTGCGCCTCCCTGGGCAAACTAAGCGAAAAAGAATTGCTTCTTCTTAAGAAAGCAGGCCTCGGACGTTACCACCACAATATTGAGACTTCACCGAGATATTTTTCCACAATAACCACTACCCACACTTTTAAAGATAGGCTTGATACTATAAAAGCGGCAAAAGCAGTTGGTCTTGAGGTTTGTAGCGGTGGAATCATCGGACTTGGCGAATCATGGGACGACAGAATAGAAATGGCTTTTATACTAAGGAATTTGGATATTACCTCAGTGCCAATCAATATCCTTGTTCCGATAAAAGGAACGCCTTTAGATATGAGACCTTCACTGGCGGCGATAGATGCGCTCAAAACTATAGCCCTTTTTAGAATAATATTGCAGGGTAAAATAATAAAGGTGGCTGCAGGCAGAGAATCTGTCTTAAAAGACTTCCAGGCAATGGCCTTTATGGCAGGCGCAAACGGAATGCTAATAGGCGGTTATCTTACTATAAAGGGCCGTTCTGTAGACGAGGACCGATTGTTTATTGAAGAGGTAAAAAAGGCATGGAAGGCATAGAGGAATTTCTTAACAAGAGAAATAAAGAAGGGTTATTACGTATCTTACGTCCAGCATCATACCGTAAGGACAGTAAGATATATATTGGCGATAGAGAATATATTGATTTCTCCTCAAACGACTATCTTGGTCTCTCTAATCATCCAAAAGTTATTGAGGCAGCTAAAGAGGGTCTCATCAAATACGGAGCCAGCTCATCTGCTTCAAGATTATTAAGCGGCGATCTTAAGATACACCATGAACTCGAAGACGCAATAGCACGTTTAAAAAATAAAGAGCGCGGCCTCATCTTTAGTTCTGGCTACCAGGCAAATATAGGTATCCTAAGTTCTTTCTGCGCTGCAGGCGATGCGGTTTTCTGTGACCGTTTGTGTCATACGAGTATAATTGATGGAATCCTTTTGTCTGGGGCAAGGCTATTCAGGTTTAGGCACAATGACACCGGACATTTAGAGGAGATTCTCAAAAAACAGAGGGGTAGATTCAAAAATATTCTTATAGTTACGGAAACAATATTCAGTATGGATGGCGATAGGCCAGATCTCAAGGCGCTCATCAATATAAAGGCAAGATATGGGTGTAACCTTATGGTTGATGAGGCCCACGCCACAGGTATATACGGTAGCTCTGGTTCGGGCGTGGTCGAGGAAGAAGGTCTTTCTAAAGAGGTTGATTACATAATGGGGACATTCAGCAAGGCCCTGGGAAGTTTCGGCGCGTATCTTGCTGCCTCAAAATCCGAGATTGATTATCTAATAAATAAGTGCAGAAGTTTCATCTACTCTACCGCTCTTCCTCCGGCAATAGTATGCGCTAATTTGGCCAGTATAAAACTGCTAAGCGAAGAGCCATATCGGAGGATAAAACTCTTAGAATCGGCAAAATTCTTACGAGACGGCCTTAAGACAAAAGGATTTGATGTCCGGGGATGCTCACAGATAATTCCTCTTGTAACAGGCGATAATGAAAGAACAGTTGCATTCGCTGATTTTCTAAAAGCGAAAGGGTATTGGGTTATGCCGATAAGACCGCCGACTGTCCCTGAAGGAGAAAGCCGTGTAAGATTCTCAGTAATCTTTAATCACGATATCTCTGTATTAGCGAGACTTCTTGATGACATATCAACCCTTCCAGATGCTTTGAGGGTTGATGCTGAGCGGAGTTGAACCATCAAATGTCAAGATTTAAATTTGTAGATAGAGGGTTTGAAAAAAGTATGCTCCTCATACCTGGTTGGGCAACAGATTGGCGGATATTTAAAAGGCTTGATATCCCATTTAATTATCTTCTGCCGGAAAGGGTATCGCCAAATGAGGCAAAAAAAATTATTAATCATCTACCCGCTGAACTGCGGAAAGCAGGTATAAGCATCCTGGGTTGGTCAATGGGAGGATTTATCGCCGCTGACCTTATTCTTAAGAATCCAAATGTTTTTGAGAGGGTGGTACTCATAAGCATACGCCAACGATATGACACAAATAGGATTGAACAGATTAGAGACTGTTTAAGAAGAGACGCCAAGGCATACCTATATAGCTTCTATAAAGGGTTATTCTCTGAAGACGAAAAGGAGAATAAAATATGGTTTAAGGAGGTTTTATTGAGCAAGTATATCAATGATATCGATTCGCTTTATCTTTTTGAAGGGCTCGACTATCTTTCAGCCACAGAATTAAAGGCAAATCTTCTGAATAAACCAAATGTTACATTTATCCAAGGCGAGAATGATAGTATTGCTCCGATACACGAGGCCAGGTTAGCGATATCACAAGCGCCTATGGCGAGAGCAGTTTTTATAAAAGACGCTTGTCACCTTCCTTTTCTACGTAAAGAATTCACTGAGATATTTAAGGTTAAGACTCATTCGGATAAGGCTATTATAGAAAAGAACTTTTCAAAGAGCGCGTCTCAGTATGACGAATATGCGGCTATACAGCGTCTTGTGGCAGAACGCTTGGTAGAAGAGATTCCCAATCGCAGGTTTGAGCGCATTCTCGAAATAGGATGCGGCACGGGTATATATACCTCTCTGCTGAATACAAGATTTAGATATAGTAATATAAGGGCTGTTGATATATCTGAAAGGATGGTAGCGATAGCGCGAGAAAAGATACAAACTAAAAATGTAGTATTTGAAGTAGGAGACGCGGAAAGAATGTCGTTGCTAAAAGAATACGATCTGATTACCTCAAATTCCGTGTTTCATTGGTTTGAGTCTATAGAAAAAGTGGTTTTGAAATACTCAGGTATTCTAAATAAAGGCGGTTGGCTTGTCTTCTCGGCCTTTGGGCCATTAACTTTTGCCGAACTCGGGGCTTGTTTAAGAAAAATCAGAAAAGAGGAGGATCTATTTGTGGCATCCAGTTATTTTTGGGAAAAAGAAAAACTTGAAAGGTTGCTCAGAGAATTTCTTACCCAGGTCTCAGTTAAAGAAATCTTGGTGGAGAGAGAATATCCTTCGCTAACTGTTCTATTAAAGGAGATAAAATATACCGGCACCCAGGGCTGCGCAACCAGAGGCGGTTTTATTTGGACGCAGGGTTTGCTTGATGACTTAGAGGATCTGTATTTGGATGATAACAAGGGGCGGATTATCGCTACGTATCAGATATTTTTATGTAAGGCGGAAAGATGAAGACAATCTTTATTGCCGGGACAGATACAGGAGTTGGGAAAACTCTTATCGCGGGATTATTAGCTGGGTATTTAATCGGTAAAGGAAAGAGTGTGGTAACGCAAAAATGGATTGCCACAGGAAGAACCAATGATATAAAAAGACACTGGAAAATTATGGGGTTTGTTCCTCAAGAATCAAGAAAGTATATTCTTCCGTATGCATTTAAACTTGCTGCCTCTCCTCATCTTGCTGCTAGTTATGAACAAAAGCTGATAAGTAAGAAGAAAATAAAGAGGTCTTTTCTCATGCTCTTACAACGCTATGATGTGGTTGTGGTCGAAGGCACAGGAGGACTTCTTGTCCCTATAGACAGAAAGAGTCTTTTGATTGATCTTGTCAAAGATTTGAAGCTATCCGTGCTCCTTGTAGCCCATAACAAAGTGGGTGCAATAAATCATACGCTTCTTAGCATAGAGGCATTAAAGAAAAGGAAAATCCCTGTAATAGGGATAGTATTCAATAATTTGTCAGAAACAAAGAAGCTTATTTTGGAGGATAATCAAAAAATAATACGAGAGATTTCGGGTATAGCTGTGCTCGGCGTCCTGCCCAGGTCAAATAATATAGATCTACTTAAAAGTAGATTTAAAGCAATAGGAGATAAGATTGACTTATCGTAATTGGCTTGATAAAGATTTAAGGTATAACTGGCATCCCTACACGCAAATGAAGGACACTGAGACTGATCCGCCGATATTGATAGCTAAAGCAAAAGGCATCAAACTCTACGACGCAAAAGGTAATTTTTACTATGACACAATATCAAGTTGGTGGTGCAACGTTCATGGGCATAATCATCCCAGGATAAAAAAAGCAATCAAAAAACAGCTTGATTTGTTTGAGCATGTCTTATTTGCCGGTTTTACCCATAAGCCAGCTATCCTTTTAGCGGAGAAGCTTATTTCGATCGCTCCT
>JAGUWZ010000148.1 GCA_020062065.1 Candidatus Omnitrophota bacterium | reverse complement strand
ATAAATCTGCCTTCTAAGACCACTACCTGGTTGATAATCTTTATAGTAATAATTTTCTTAGGGCTCTTAGCTGGAATTTTCTTCTTTGTCTGGCAGTCACAGGTCCGTTCCAGCCAGACCCTGATTGACCAGGCGCGCAAGCAATCGTTTCCTGAACAAAAGTAATTATTTTATTGGGGACGTTCCCTTTTCTTTCTTTTTGATTGACAAACTCTGTTTTTATGGTATACTTATTTACGGAAAATAACAAATTCTTAAATTCAAAGGGAGTGTAAAAATGATATTACAAATACGACAGAATTTCCAGATTACTCTACCTGCGTCTATCCGCAAGAGATTAGGTTTGCACATTGGGGATATCCTTGAAACGAGGTTAAAGGATGACAAAATTGTTATTATCCCTAAGAAAACCATAGATGCGGAACAGGCGTGGTTCTGGACGAAAGAATGGCAGACGGCAGAAAAAGAGGCTGAGGCGGATATTAAAGCCGGCAGGGTAAAAAAATTCAAAACTGCTGAAGAACTCATAAAGGACCTAGATAAATGAATTTTATAGAAACTGCACGCTTTAAAAAAGCATATAAAGCCCTGCCTAATGAAGTTAAAGAGCGCCTGAAACAGGCCTTAAAAACATTGTTGACCAACCATAAATATCCATCGCTGCGAGTTAAAAAGATAAAAGGTACTCAAGATATATGGGAAGCGCGGGTTAGTTTGGACTACCGCCTTACTTTTCAAATCCTCAAAGATTGTTTTATCTTGCGTAATCTTGGGCATCATGACCCCACCTTAAAAAATCCCTAAGATTGTATTGGTCAACACCATTTCCGAGTTCGTAGGTCGGAAATGGTGACGTGATAATCCTGAAAAAATAGTTATTTTTTTTGGAAAAGGTGATATAATTTTTATCATGCTCGATGTCATAATCTATAATCTGGAAAAAGTAATTTTTGTTGGAAAAGCCAAAAGCATAATTTTCCCCGGTGAAATGGGGGTGTTTGAGGTATTGCCTTATCATAAACCCTTGCTAACTCGCTTAGTTAATGGTAAAATAATTGTTGACGCAGAAGTTTTTCCTATCCGTTGTGGAATAGTGGGGATTAATCATAATAAAGCCACAGTGGTAATAGAAGAATAAAATATGGACCGTAATCTTTCGCTTCTTTTAATATTTACTTTCTGCATACTCGGGCCTTGCTGGGTATTTGCCCAGTGCGCTAAATCCAGCATCAATGCCCTTGGCAGAAATCCTTCTGCTGCCCCAAAAATTTTACAGACTATGATTGTTGTCCTGGTATTTGCAGAGGCAGCGGCAATTGTGGCAATGCTGGTGGTTTTTCAGTTGTTTGAGTGAGGGTAAGACAAGGCATTATGGCATGAAATTCAAGGAGAGAAGATAAATGTACAAATTGCCACCTCTTGACAAAAAGGTGTTGTCGGTTGGCTTTCTTAATAACGCAGACGATGAGAAAGTCTTTTGGCTTTCGAAAAATGCCCATGAGCGTATAGCCGCTATAGAGCTAAATAGAAGGATGATATATGGAGAAGATAATACTACATCCAGACTTCAAAGATTTCTTGAAACTTCTGAACTCAGAGGGTGTTAAGTATTTGGTGGTTGGTGGATATGCTGTTGGTTATCATGGTTACCCACGGGCAACCGGTGATATGGATATTTGGATAGCTGTCAATTCGGACAATGCCCTAAAGATTAAAAAGGTATTCTGCGACTTCGGCATGCCTTGCAGTGAAGTATCAGAAGATTTATTTCTGGAAAAAGATAAAATTATCCGAATGGGAAATCCACCTGTGCGTATTGAAGTTATCACCGGAGCCTCCGGGGTAGATTTTTTAGAATGCTATTCTCGACGGGAAGTTATTGACATTGACGGTATCTCTATTAACTTTATCTCGATTGATGATCTCAAAAAAAACAAGAAAGCCAGCGGAAGACATAAAGATTTAGCAGACTTAGAGCATTTGCCATAACAACTCGTTACAAGGAAGGAAACTGTTTCCGAGCCAATCGGGAAATAGGGGCGAGAGTGAATATCAGATTATCAAAATTGGTGCAGGGCAGTGATATGTTGTAAGTTACGCATTTTTCACGAGTTACATAAAAACTTTTTTGAAAATAGTTAAAATTTAACAAAGTAGTGATGAAGAAAGATATTCAGAGATTAAAAAAATATTTTTCCTCTCAAGATGATGTAGTATTTGCTTTTCTTTTTGGCTCACAGGCATCTAAACGCGCAGGCAGGATTTCTGATTGGGATATTGGCGTTTATTTTAGGCCGGTAAAAGAAAGAATAGAATGGGAAGAGCAGGGGAGGCTATATCCTCAAGAAGATAAAATATGGAATGATTGCATAGATATCTTAACCTCTGATAATGTGGACCTGGTGGTTTTGAATCGTGTCCCGGCAAGCATTGCCAGTTCTTGTATTCAAGGCATCCCCTTAATAATAAAGGATAAAAAATTATTTACAGAATTTATGCTTATAGTTAGTTCTGAAGCAGAAGATTATCGTAAATTTGTGGATGATTACTATATAGTTAGTCAGCGTTCAAATTCTATTACTCCTCAAGAGAGAGAATATTTAGAAAAAAATATACTTTTTTTAGAAGAACAGATGTTGCTTTACAGTTACTTTAGCAATTTTTCTCAAAAAGAGTATGAAAACGATATCCATAAACGTAATGATGTTGAGCGCTGGGCAGAGAATATGGTTAATGCCGCGATTGATATATCTAAGATAATCCTTGCCAGCCAGAAAAAACCTGTGCCTCAAACCTATAGGGACACAATACGGCAAAGTATCTGGCTGCTTAAATTACCCGAAGATTTTATTGAAAAGTTTCAGATATGGGTAAAGTTTCGTAATATTATTGCCCATGAGTATTTAGATATAAAATGGGAAAGAATCTCTGATTTTATACAAAACAGCAAGTCTTACTTTGTGGATTTTATTAAAAAAGTAAAAGAAAACTGCGGGGTTTAATTCGCAGACGTCCCCCACCACGGAATTTCTGTGGTGTGGGACTACAACCTACGTCGCTCCTTCGGAGCTTCCGTAAGTTGTTTGCTCATTAAAGGAGTCAATATGGCTGTTCTGCTTGTTTCCATGATCTGTGTCATAGTAATTATTTTTATTATTTTAGTTTTATTTATGAAGAGGCTCATCAAACGCGACGTCGTAAGTGCCACATCGCATTTAGATAATCTTACCTTTGAATTTACCCAGAAAGAAGAAGCGATTAAGAAAGAATATGAAGAATTAAAGCGGCAAAGTCAGGAAATTATTGAGAAAGCCACGAAGGATGCGCAGACACAAAAGGAGAATATTTTAAAGCAAGCAGAGGAAGAAAAGAATAAGGTTATAACTCAGGCGCAGGAGAAGGCAAATGAAATAGTTAAGCAGGCAGATAATACCCGCTTAGCTTTGTTGGCGGAATTACAAGAGAAGATAAACGAAAAAGCCATAGAGAAGGCAGGGCAGTTACTCAATCAGGCTTTGTCTGTCAGCGTGCGAAATGATATCCACCAGCGCTGGGTTGACGATTTAATATCCAACAGCTTCCAGCAGTTAGAGCGGTTGCGTATTCCCGAAGGAATAAGCGAGATTAAGGTAGTTACTGCTTTTGAATTAAATCAAAAACAGCGCGCAGCTCTCTTAGATAAGATTAAAGAAAGATTGGGGTATGATGTGAAACTGCAGGAAGAAATAGACCCTGATATTATTGCAGGTTTAGTAGTCAATATCGGCGGTTTATTTCTTGATGGGTCATTGAGTTTCAAGATTCAGGAGGTAGTGCGTGGCCAGCAACAAATTAGTTAAAGAATTTCCCGCGGCAAAATTTGATGTGCATGAATTAGGGACAATTGTCTCTGTTAGAGAGTGTGTGGTTAGTGTTTTAGGTATGCCTTCCTGCATAAACGGCCAGATAGTGGAATTCGAACAAGGTGGTAGAGGTCTGGTATTTGGGTTTAATGAGGATATAGTCCAGGTTTTAGTGCTCAATACCAAAGGCTCGCTTCACGTTGGTGAAAAGGTATTAAGTAAAGGTGAATTCCTGTGTTTACCCGTAGGAGAGGCTTTTTTAGGAAGGATAGTAAATGGCTTAGCTGAACCTGTGGATAACGCAGGTCCAATAGAGCCGTCGGATTTTTTTCCAGTTTTTAGAGAAGCAGCAGGAGTTATGGACAGGGTTCCGGTTAAAGAGACATTAGAGACAGGAACATTGCTGCTTGATTTAGTTATTCCTATTGCCAAGGGGCAACGTCAGCTTTTAATCGGTGACCGATTGACCGGGAAAACTACCGTGGCCATTGATGTAATTATTAATCAAAAAGAAAAAGATGTAATTTGTATTTACTGCTGTGTGGGTAAAACTAATTCCAGCCTCCAGAAGATTTTAGAGCTTTTTAATGAAAAAGGGGTTATGCCTTATACAATAGTTGTCAGCGCAGTAGCGTCTGTTTCGATGGGCGAACAGTATCTTGCGCCTTACAGCGCGGCGATGTTAGGCGAATATTTTATGAAGCAGGGCAAAGATGTTTTTGTGGTTTTTGATGATTTGACCAAGCATGCCTGGGTCTACCGTCAGATATCCCTTTTATTTGAACGCCCTCCTGGCAGAGAGGCTTATCCTGGAGATATATTTTATGTCCATTCACAGTTGATGGAACGCGCGGGATACTTAAAGCCTGAACTGGGAAATGGTTCAATGACATTTTTTCCTATTGTGGAGATTCTACAGGGTGATGTCACAGGTTATATTTCCACTAATCTTATTTCTATGACCGACGGCCAGATTTATTTCTCAACATCCCTATTCAATAAGGGTGTAAAACCCGCAATCGATTTTGGTCTTTCAGTCTCACGTATAGGCAATAAAGCCCAGTGGCCTGGGATGAAGGCATTAAGCGGCCAGATGAGGTTAGAATATATCCAGTACCAAGAGCTTTTACAGATGACTCAACTGCGTACCAGCGGACTTTCCAAAGAGGCAGAGGCAAGGGTGAAACGCGGACAGGCAATCACCCAACTTTTAATCCAGGATAAAAACAAACCCATCCAGATGGAAGTTGAGATGGTCTATTTATTTGCCTTAAGCAGAGGAGTTTTGGATAGTTTAACTCCAGAAGATTTAAAGAAATTCAAGGATGGGTTCATCGGGCTAATCAACAGGGAATTTCCCAATCTTCTTAGAGAAATCAGAAATTCAGGGGTTTTAAATGATTCAAGTAGAGAAATGTTGAATGAAGCCCTGAAACATTATTTTGCTACAGTCTAATATGATGCTTAAGAGTTTACATTTTTCCAATTGACTAGATTATAACACTGGAGATTCCGACCGAGTCAAAGGCGAGCGTCGGCATAAGTTCAACTCTATTTGTAAAGTTGCAGATGAAGCTACTCTCCCAGATAAAAAAAGATTTGGAGTTCAACCAGAATCTCTATAATCTTATTGAGATATTAAAAGAAATCGCTATAACCCAATATCGCTTTTTAGAACAGAAAATAAAAATATTCGAAAATATTTTTGCGGCCTTAGGCGATATTTTTGAACTGTTACAAATAGGAAATTTTCTCCATCCTTTACTGCAGACTGCAAACAGACAGCCAGGCGTAATTGCTCTTACTTCTGATGTCGGTCTTTTAGGTGGCCTGAATATGAGTATTATGAACCAGGCAATTAAAGAGGCGGAGACGAATAGGGCGAAATTGATTATTATCGGAGAAAAGGGTCAAATCTATGCCCAGGAAAGCGGCCTGCCTTATGTTATTTTTAAAGGTGTTAAAGACGAAACCAGATTTATCCAGGCGCAGGAATTAAGAGACTATATTTTAAAGGAGGAACTAAACGGCAGATTAGGCGAGCTAAAAATGGTTTATCCTTTTGCGCTTTCCATTGTTTCACAACAAGTTAAGACTTTACAGCTTTTTCCTTTTTCCAAACCCGAACAGTTCCAGACTATAACCCCAACTCTGGCTGAGCTTGAAGTTATTTTAGAATCAAGGCTAAGTGATATTTTAGAATACTGGATATATTTATACTTAGGCCAGAAGTTCTTCCAAATTTTTGGGTTAGCGCGTTTGGCAGAGCTCTCTGCGCGTTTTATTCATCTGGAAGGCAGTAAAACTAAAATAGAACAGCTGAATAAGGAACTTAAACTGCAATATTTCAGGCAGCGCCATGAATTAATTGACCGTAATATGCGGGAATTATTCGCGGCGCGACTGGCATTTAAGTAGCTATCAGCTATCAGCT
>JAGUWZ010000012.1 GCA_020062065.1 Candidatus Omnitrophota bacterium | reverse complement strand
TCAGATGTCAAGATTAATGTATGAATCCTCTGGTATAGGTTTGGCTGGCCCTCAAGTCGGGATTAATGAATCTCTGATTGTGGTGGATGTCGGAACAGGACTGTATAAATTGATAAATCCTAAAATTTTAAAAAAAGAAGGACAGCAGGTTATGGAAGAAGGATGTCTTAGTATTCCCGGTGTATATATCAAAATCAAGCGCGCAAAAAAAATATTGGTTGAGGCCTGGGATGAAAATTCTAAACCCTCCAAGATCGAAGCCTCTGATTTACTTGCCTGTGTTTTACAACATGAGATTGACCATTTACATGGTAGACTTATTGTTGACTATCTTCCATTGTTACAGAAATTAACCCTGGCCAGGAAACTAAAAAAAATGAAAAACAGGTTAGAAAATGAGAAATTGTCCGAATCAGAAAGAAAATCTATTAAACTGTAATTGTAGTTATAACCCCTGTGCACGCAAAGGCATATGCTGTGAGTGTATCAGTTATCATCGCCGTCAAGACCAACTTCCAGCGTGTTATTTCCCGCCTGCAATAGAAAAGACTTACGACCGTTCGATTAAGAATTTTATTATAAGGATGTATAAATGAACCCTCCTACCAACAGACTTCCATCTTGGTTCAGGCAGGAAATACCTCAGCGCATCACTCTAAAAAGGATGGAGTTGGTTTCTGAATTAAAGGTTAATACTGTATGTAAAGAAGCAAGGTGTCCTAATATAGGCAATTGTTTTAATAATGGAAAGCTTACCTTTATGATTTTGGGCAATATCTGTACGAGGGATTGTAAGTTTTGCGGAGTCAATAAGTCAAAGACTAAAAACCTGTCGCTGGATGAAGATGAACCAGACAGGATTATCCAGATAGTTAAAGAATTCAACCTTAAATATGTAGTAATTACTTCTGTCACGAGGGATGATCTTGCAGATGGCGGTGCAGGCCAGTTTGTCAGGACAATAAGAGCAATACATGGCTTAAACCACAATATTATAATAGAAATATTGATTCCTGATTTTCAGGGCAATATTTTAAGCCTTGAATCCATACTGGAGGCTGAACCGGATGTAATAGCCCATAACCTAGAGACAGTCTTTAGATTATATAGCGCGATAAGGCCTCAGGCGGATTACAGGTTATCTTTAGAGGTATTGAGTAACTTAAAACTATTAAGAGCCTCGAGCATTACTCCCATGCCAGCCCTGACTGTAAACCTCGGCGCTGGCCTCGGAGAAAACAAACCCCGTGATTTAATGGCTGTCCGACAATTATCATTGCCAGGGAGCAGAGCGACCGAAGCAATCTCAAAAACAGGATTGCTTCGCCCCTTTAGGGCTGGCAATGACGGTTGCTGGACAGCTTCTTTATCACGGCGAGTCTTCACTAAATCTTCCATTATCTTGGGATTGGGAGAAAGAGAAGAGGAAGTCATTGCTACAATGGAAGATTTAAGAAAGAGTAATTGCGATATCTTAACCTTAGGACAGTATCTTGCGCCCTCAGATAAGCATTATCCAGTGTATGAATTCATCTCCCCAGAACAATTTATGAAATATAGAAGTATCGCTATTTCCCTGGGGTTTAAGGCAGTGTTATCCGCACCCTTAGTGCGCAGCTCTTATAAGGCAGAAGAGGTGTTTAAGGAGGCATCCTGTGTATGAGCTGATTATTATCGGCGCTGGCCCTGCTGGATTAACCGCCGGTCTTTACGCAGGCAGGTACAGGCTCAATACATTAATCATAGAAAAAATCTTAACAGGAGGACAGATTCTTCTTTCGCCCAGAATAGAAAATTTCCCTGGGTTCCCCGGAGGTATTCAAACAGAGGAATTAATTTCTCGGTTCAAAAGACAGATTGATGAGATAGGGCTGAATATAGAAACGGCTGATGTGCTTGAAGTCAATAACTCAGAACCCGCGTCCTATACAGTTAAAACAGAAAATAAGATTTTCCAAACGAAAACCATTATTGTTGCAACAGGCGCATACTGGAAGAGACTGGGTGTTGCAGGAGAAGAGAGGCTTATCGGTAAAGGCGTTTCTTATTGCGCAAGCTGCGATGGCCCGTTGTTTAAAAATAAAGAAATCGCGGTTATCGGCGGAGGAGATAGGGCAATTGAAGAGGCAATTTTTTTAAGCGGTTATGCCCGTAAAGTCAACTTGATTCATCGCAGGCAGGGATTTCGGGCAGCAGAAATTTTGCTGGAAAAGGCAAAGGCAAACCCCAAGATAAATTTTATACTTGATAGCAAAGTTGAAGAAATCTTAGGTTTTAATAGAGTTGAGGCAGTTAAGATTAAGAATGTTTTAACACAATCCCTAAGCGAGATTTCCTGTGAGGGTGTATTTATATTTATAGGGATAAAAGCCAATACTGAATTTTTAAAAAATCAGCTGGAAATAGATAAAACAGGATTTATAATTACTGATGAACAAATGCAGACTTCATCGCGGGGTATTTTTGCCTGCGGCGATTGCCGAAAGAAAAGTTTATACCAGGTTATCAATGCTTGTGCAGAGGGTGCCCTGGCTGCGCATTCTGCTCACACTT
>JAGUWZ010000143.1 GCA_020062065.1 Candidatus Omnitrophota bacterium | reverse complement strand
CCTGCCTTAAGAGGTCTTCTGCGCTAATTAACTGCATACAGCTTAAGGTGCCAAAGCGACATTGCGCTTTCTGACAGGGACGGCAAAAAATATTTTTTTTCACTACTCGCCAGTTTTCTGACCAAGGGCCGTATTTTGCATCATCCGTAGGACCAAATATCGCTAGTATCGGCACATCAAGGTAACTTGCCAGATGCAGGTTTGCGCTGTCATTGGTTATTAAAAGGCTTGACTTTTCTAATAAACACGCAAGTTGGATAAGGGTAGTCTTTCCGCTTAAATCTATCAAAGGGTATTTACTGTGCTCAACAATATATCTGTTTATGGCTATATCGTCTCTATCCCCTAACAAGATAATCTTCGCTTTGAATTCATCTGCGATTATAGAAATTAAATCAACGAATTTTTCTTTGGGCCAGCGTTTTATCTCGCTTCTTGCTCCTGCAGAGATTGCGATTATCTTTTCTCCTTCAGCAATATGGTTAACTTTTAGCAAATTTACAATATATCGCCGGTCTTCTTCTTTTATATACAATGATTTATTCTTCAAATTCAGGAGTTCTCGTGGAAGACTTAAACCTGGGTATAATATTTTAAGCAGATGCGCATCGCGCATATGTTTTGCCTTAGGCGAGGTAAACAAAAACTGATGCCCTTTGTATTTAGCTGGAAGGAATCTACCAAAGAGGGTATTTTTTAAATCCACTACAATATCAAATTTTTCTTTTTTTAACGCATTAAATAATTTTATCTTCTCTCTTAAAGCGGCGTGTTTGTCATAGACAATGAGTTTCTCTATTATGGGATTGTTTTCAAATATCTCTTTTGGCCGAGGCCCGACCATAACCGTAACTTTACTCCCCGGAAAAACCGCTTCTAAATAATCCAATACCGGCAAAGTCAAGATACAATCGCCGATGTTGCTTAGGGTAATAAATAAGATTTTGTGAGTATGGCTCATCTAACTTATCAATCTATGCGGTTGACTGCGCGCCTGGCTGCTTCCATCACCTCATCCACGCTGATCGCTTGCATACAGCGGTTGTTTTTACAATCTACTACATAGCAGGGTATCCTGCAACCCACATCTTTACGTAAAATAATCACATTTTCCGATGGAAATGGACCGGTTATCGCTGGATCAGTCGGTCCGAAAAGTGCAATAATTTTTTTTGCTCCCGCGGCATTAGCAATGTGCAAAGGTCCTGAGTCTGCGCTAATGAATAAATCCAAAACCTTAGCGATTGCCGCAAACTGCTTAAGATTGAGTTTGCCGCAGCCAAGAATGGGTTTTTCTTTCATCCCAGCGCCAATTTCTTCTGCCAATAACAAATCTTTAGAACCTCCTGTGATTATTATCTTGGCAGAGAATTCTTTCATTAATCGGTCTGCAATTTTAACAAAATATTCTTTTGGCCAGCGTTTAGGACCCCAATTCCCTCCCGGATTTATCCCAACCAGAAAAGTGTGGTTATCTTTTAATTCCTTGACTAAAAAATCATCTACAAAATTTAAATCTTGAGCGCTGACAAAAAAATCCGTAAATCTGTCTTTTACCACCAAACCCGCCTTTTTGATAATCTTCAAATAATAATCTATGCGATGCAGGCTGGTTATATCAACGAGCGGTATCTTTTTGGTCAAAAGAAAACCGCGTTTTTTGGTATAATAACCTATCCTCTGAGGAATCCCGGCTAAAACTGTAATCAGCGCACGGCTGAATGAGCGGTGCAGTAAAAATACCGTGTCAAATCTTATCTTCCTCAAGTCCCAGATAAATCCCAGTTTGCTTAACAAACTTTTATGCCTTTCTTTTTCGTCATAGATAATAATTTCATTTAGGTAAGGATTGCCTTCAAGCACCGGATAACAGCGCCGGGGTATGATACAGGCAATAAAACTATCGGGAAAATTATAACGGATATTCCTAATGGTTGCTGTGGAAAACAAGACATCTCCCAGCCAGTTAACGTTGAAAATTAATATTTTCTTCATTTACCCAATTTCTAAATTTACCCCATTAGAAATTTCATGTTTTTCAAACCTATTGATCTTTGCAAAAATAATGAGAAGTAAGGTAATTTAATAAATAGTAAAATGATAATTTCAACCCAATTTTATTAACGCAGATATTCGCAAATCCAACGCAGATTTTCGCAGATAAATCTTTAAAATCTGCGTATATCTGCGTGTAATCTGCGTGTATCTGCGTTCAGAAAGTAGTTTTCTTAAATTGGCTAGAAGTTTTTATTTAACGCAGATTTTCGCAAATCAAACGCGAGATTCTCGCAGACAAAACTTAAATCCGCGTATATCCCGTGCAATAGAATTAACAGCCCCAACGATTGCCAAAGGGCTTGCTATTTCTAACAGGGTTTACTTATGCCGCTGTTCCCTGATGAAGTTATAATAGCCGCTGGTCTTTATCCAGAAAATAAACAAATTATTAGCATTTTCAGAAATCCTCAACCTTTTTAAAATAAACACATCATTATTAGGATAGCCTTTGCCCGGATTAGTAACCACAGCAACTTTATAACCCGCATCTATAACAAACTGTCTTACTTTGGCATTGAACCTGCCCATCGGGTAAGAAAATGAATTTAGTGGTTTTTTTAACTTTTCCTCCAACATCCTCTTGGAACCTGCTATTTCTCTTTTTAGTTCTTCATCTGAGTTAATATATTCCAGAAAGACATGATTAATAGTATGGCTGCCGAAAGAAATCAAACCTGAATCCTGCATCTGGTTAATCTCCTTCCAGCTTAATCTATCCGGCCTATCCAACTCGGAGACGATAAGAAATATGGTTGCCGCGAAATTATATTTTTCCAATATAGGGAAGGCATAGGTATAATTATCTTTATAGCCATCATCGAAAGTCAAAACAATAGATTTAGGCGGCAATTTTTTCCTATCTTTAATCAAAGCCGCGGCATCTTCTAAACTTAATACATTATAATTGTGTTTTTTTAAAAAATTCATCTGACGCTCAAAGGTATTAACCGAAACTACAAGCCTATTTTCCAAAGCCACAAAAGGTCTAACTGAATGATACATCAGAATAGGTAATACATATTGCTGCCGGATAAAACCAATTACTAAAAATAAGATGATCAGGATTACCCCTGATACCGCAGCTATCTTTTTTCGCTTAATTTTTAACGGGCTAAACATTCTCTATACACCCTTTCTGTTTCGCAAACCATTTTTTCCAGAGAAAAGTTTTCTCTAATAAATAACCTGGCATTATTGCCCAGGATAGATGCCTTAACCGGGTCACGGAGTAATTCTATTATCGCAGAGGCAAGTGCTTCTACATCAGCAGGCCTTACTAAAAAGCCGTTATAGCCGTGGCGTATCAAATTCTTAATCCCCCCTACTTCTGAGCCAATCACAGCTTTACCCCAGGCCATTGCTTCCATAAGTCCCAAACCCAAACCCTCTTTAAGCGAGGGCATAACGAATAAATCCATAACATACAACGCATCTTGTATACGGTTAACTTTGGGGATAAAAAAAACATTCTTTTCTATGTTTAGCTCTTTGGTTAGTTTCTCTAATTTATTTTTCATTCTGCCTTCGCCTACAATAAGCAACCCAACATCCCCAACTTTGTCGAGAACCAGTTTCATCGCCTGGATAAGAAAAATATGTCCTTTTACCTCTGATAACCTGGCCACGATGCCTACCACAGACCCATTGCTCAATCCAAAATCACGTTTTACTTCGTCCCTGTTCTTGGCATAACGAAGTTTAAGGTTTTCTAAGTCAATACCGTTATATACAAGCCTTATATTTTCAGAACTTAGACAAAAATCCCTTATGAGATGTTCTCTGACAGATGCGCTTATCGCGATTACCCTGTTTCCCCAACACGCAAAAACTCTTCGAAAAAATCTCCGCCTAAAGAAACCGTGACAGGTGGTAATGTGTGTTTTATGAGTAAATCTTGCTAAAAGACAGCCTAAAACCTGAGTTACCCTGGTATGAGAATGAATAATATCAATGCCTTTTTGTTTTATCTGCGGTATTAGCTTAAAAAAACTAAAGCCTAATTTAAAAATATTTATCTCCGCTTTTGTCCGGATAGGTATAGGTATATAAATTATCCCCTGCTCAGTAAATCTGGTCAGACTGTCTCCACCACTTGAAGCGACATATACATTATGTCCCTTACTCTTTAAGCCTTTGGCTAAAGAAAAGACATACGTGGTAATGCCGCCTACATTCAAGTGAGTGGTTAGAAAGAGTATATTCATTTTAACAGTTTATCAATTGCCTCCAGCACCTCCTGGGGTGTTATAGAACTCATACATTTGTCGCTTTGGCACTTTGATTTATAACAGGGACTGCAGGATAATTCTTTCTTGAGTAGAATATAATTTTTTGCCGGAGGAAGATGGCGCCTGGGATCAGTTGGTCCAAACAGGGCAATAAAAGGAGTATCCATGGCTGCCGCAACGTGTAAAGGCGCAGAATCGCCTGTTATATAGACACTGCATCTCTTAATCAAACAGGCAAGCTGGTTAATCGTCAACTTCCCGGAGGCATTAATGAGTTTTAGATTATGGATATTATTCGAAAGAGCGCTACCCAGAGTTAAATCACTATCTCTGCCTGTAATCACCACACGGATATCCCGACGATTCAGCTCTTGGGCTAAGCTAATCATATGTTTCATTGGCCAGATTTTGCTCAGCCATCTCTTGCTGGCGCGGATATTTATCCCGATAATCCTCTGGTTACTGCTTAACCACTGGGAGTTCAAAAATTCATCTACATAACGATAATCTTGCAAGGTAGGCCATAATTCTAAATGAGGGTTAACTAAATCTATACCTAACATCTTTAAAATCTTAAACTGGTGAGTTGCAGGGTCTATAGTCTGCAACTCATTTTTTATACGCTGATTCAGAAGAAAGCCAAACTTTTTATTGTTGTATCCGTAACGATTCAAAGCCAGGCTAAGACCAGCCAAGATATGGCTTTTTCTATTATTCTGCAGGTCAACAACGACATCAAAATTCTTCTTCCTTAAAGTTCTGGCTAATCTTAAGAATCCTTTCCAACCCCTGTCCTTGTTTTTGAAATCACATACCAAAAGTTCATCTATATAAGGACAATGCATGAGAATTTCTTTTGATTCTTCGCCAACGAGAAAACTAATTTTATGATTAGAACCGTATTTTTCTTTCAACGCCCTTAAGGCTGCCGTGGAAAGGATGATGTCTCCCAGAGAGCTTATTTTTATAACTAACATTTTAAAATTACGCAAGGCGTCCTGATAAACATCAAGCGTATTTTTTACCATAAGTTCTAAATTATATTTCTCCTTTACCTTTTTATAGCCATTTTCTGCCAGTTCCTGGGCTAACTCTTTATTCTTAAATATATTGTTT
>JAGUWZ010000117.1 GCA_020062065.1 Candidatus Omnitrophota bacterium | reverse complement strand
TAAGAAATAAAAGGGCAATTATGGCTGTGCATAGAAGTATGGCTGGATAGATAATGCTGGAAATCATTTTCCTTCTAAATTCCGCATTCCTTTCTAAGTAGGTAGCCAAACGGTCTAATACTCCAGCCAGATTACCCGAGGCCTCGCCACTTTCTACAAGATTAATCCATAATTCTGAAAATATCTTGGGATGTTTAGCCAATGCTTCATGAAAGCTTAAACCCTGCCCCATATCTTTCTTTAGAGTTTCAATTACATTATAAAGTTTCTGACTGGAAATCTGTTTAGATATTGTATCTAGGCTTTTCAAAATAGTAACTCCCGCGGATAAAAGGGTAGTTAATTGCCGACAGAAAAGCACTAAATCACTGCTCTTGATACCAGAGTGCTTACGGTGTCTAAAACCGCTTCTGGCTTTATCCTTCGGCACAAATGTATCTAACCCTTGTTTAGACGCTGGTAAGACATCCACTACGGTTAAATCCATTGCCTGCAATCGAACAACCAATTCTTCCTCATTGGCTGCGTCTAGAGTGCCGCTAACCTTTTGCCCTAACTTATCTCTTGCTAGATAAAAAAAGCTTGCCATTATTCAATTCCTAATGAAACTGAAAGCGCCTCTTCCAAAGAAGTAATACCCTGTTCAGCCTTTTTTATTGCGGATTCGTTTAATGTCTGCATACCCGATGCTCGCGCTGTTTCTTTTAACTTTTGAAAACTTGCTTTTTGGCTGATCATCTCCCGCAGTTGATAATTCACTGACATAATTTCGACAACACAAATTCTTCCCTTATAACCTATATGATTACATTTAGCACAACCCTTTGGTTTATACAATAAATCAGCGTTAATCTTGAGCCCGGCAATTTGTTCAGCAGTTGGTTCATATGCCTCTTTGCAATCCTGGCAAAGTCTTCTTATCAGTCTCTGTCCAACCACGCATAACAAAGTAGGAGTAATTAAATAAGGCTCAACTCCTATATCTATAAGACGGTTCACTGCTGAAGGGGCATCATTGGTATGTAAGGTACTTAAAACCAAATGACCGGTAAGAGCAGACCTCATACAAATCTCCGCAGTTTCCAAGTCCCTGATTTCACCTACCAGCATCACATCCGGGTCCTGTCTTAAGAAACTGCGTAAGGCAGCGGCAAAATTAAGCCCTATCTCCGGCTTTATCTGAACCTGATTAATACCTTCTAACTTGTATTCCACTGGGTCTTCTATGGTAAGAATATTTTTAGTAGAGCTTTTTATCTCGCTTAACATGGCATAAAGCGTAGTGGTCTTACCACTGCCAGTTGGGCCGGTTAAAAGCACCAGGCCAAAGGGAGAATTTACTGCCCGGCGCAACTCTTCAAGCTGTTTGGGCTCAAATCCCAACTGGCTAAGATCCAAAACAACCTGACTTCTATCCAGGATTCTTAAGACTACCTTTTCGCCATAGATAGTAGGAATGGTAGATACTCTCAGATCTATAGGCCGCTCATCTATCTTTACCATAATTGCCCCATCCTGAGGAAGACGTTTCTCGGCAATATCTAATTTTGCCAATATTTTTACACGCGATATAATCGCCAGATGCAAATGCTTTGCCGGTGGCGGTATTTCATATAGTTTGCCGTCAATACGGTATCTTAAGGATATTCTGTCTTTAAATGGCTCTATGTGTATATCTGATGCCCGTTCATTAATAGCCTGACGAATAATTAAATCAACAAGTTTTACCACTGGTGCTTCTTCTGCCCGTGCCACAAGTTTGTCTAAACTTAACTCCTCTTCTGATTCTGATATAACCTCTGGCATTTCTACCATATAATCTGTAGTTGTATCATAAGAAGCCCTTACTGCTTCTTTAAACATTGTGGATTTGCCGTAAAAATCTTCAATGGCCTTAAAAATATCGGATTTACTAGCAATCACCGGATTAATTTCACAACCAGTGAGTTTTCTTAAATTATCAAGCAAGATGAGATCCAATGGATCGGTCATGGCTACTGTTAATGACTTTAAGGTATGGGACAAGGGTAAAACGGAATTTTTAATCGCAAATTCATAAGGGATGAAATTTTCTAGATTCTGTTCAGCTGCAGGCCTTAACATACCTGCACCCAAGGTAAAATAAGGAATGCCTAACTGTTTACCCAAAATACGGATAATTTGTTCCTCTCTGGCTAGACCTAATTTAATAATTATTTCACCTAAGCGACCACCCTCTCGCCTTTGGAAGTTAATTGCCTTTTCCAGCTCAGCCTGGGTGATCAGGCCTTCTTTAATTAAAAGTTCACCTAACTTTAGATACTTTTCTCTCATCAGCGGTTCTTCTTTCTCTCAAAAATATTTAAAAAATTGTCTATCGTCTGCATACGAGCGGGTTCTCCGGAAGGATATGGTCTGGAATAAAAAGATGCGGCCTTTGTGCCTTGGGCAAGTTTGGTATTCTGGTCGTAGATAATATACGGGGTTATAAAAACCACCAGTTCTCTCTCTAGGTCCTTGGCAACATTCTTATGCCTGAAGAACATTCCTAAGATAGGCAAATCCCCTAAAATTGGCACCTTGGATATGGTTTCTTGTTTCTCTTTGTGAATCAGACCACCTAAAATAATGGTCTCTCCGTCTTTTACCTTGACTATGGATTTTGTAGTTCTTATTTCAGGATCAAGCGCTATCACATTTTGAACCAGGGGATTCTGGGTCGCGGAACTGGTCTTTGGGTTTATCACCATTGTAATTTCGCCGGTATTTATATTTACCTGAGGTGTTACTTTCAAGAAAATACCGATTCCTTCAGGAGTAAGCGAAAGCGAGGTGGCGCGTTCATATGTCGTATCATAAGTAGTGTTGCCTGCCTGATCTGTTGAGCGGGTGGTTTTTACACCCACTACCTCATCTCTGGTAACTCCTATCTCCGCGGTCTCATTATTCAAAGTAAGGATTCTTGGCCTGGCAAGATATTTTGTATCAGAACTCTGTCTCAACAAATCTAATAGCGCGGCGTAAGTTGCTCCCATAACCAGATTGCCCTGGACTCCGCTGGTAGCGAGATTGGCTTTCCTCTTGGCCAGGTCTCCAACAAAGTATTCGCCGTGGGAGAATGTGCCTGGAAAAATTATAGTAAAAGGATTGGGGGAACTCTCATTAACCAAATTAAGCCCTAATTTGTCTATCAGATTTTTATTCACATCAAGCATTTCGACTTCCAACATAATCTGCGGTTGAGGCACATCCAGGCCAGCAATTATCTCTTCAATTACAGGGAAACGGCTGGGTATGTCAGTGATGATAAGGCTGTTTGTCTTTTTATCCTCACTGATGCTGCCGTTTTTGCTCATCACCTGTTTAAGGGAATTTACGATATCCGATTCCTGATTTCCTCCTCCACCACTGCCTGCTGTGCTACTCGAAGATATAATACCCATTTCACTGCCAGATGTAAAAAGACTGTCCTTTTGTCTTTCTAAGTTTGAACTGGCAACGCTACGGTAGTTAAGTTTGTATATCCTGGTAATCGTCTCGATTTCCAAATCCCCCCAATATTGAACAGTAAAAATATTTGAGGCTTCATCGTAATCATAGGAAAGATTATTTGCTTTAAAAAGTTTCTCCATCGCCTCTCTTATAGGCACCTTGTCTAAATAGAGAGTTATTTGCCTGTCCTGCACAGCCTGAGAGGCAATAAAATTTAGCCCTGACTGGATGGAAAAAATTTTCAATACATCTTTTAGGCTGGCATCCTGCAAATCCATAGATATGCTG
>JAGUWZ010000050.1 GCA_020062065.1 Candidatus Omnitrophota bacterium | reverse complement strand
TGGTGAGACAGGGCAAGAGAATAATTAACGTTTATTTTGAGACTGCAAAAAGAAATTCCTATGCGTTACGTAATCATTGTCAGGGGTTATTTAAGAATATTACGCGCGGTATTGCCGAACAGTATAAATGGGAGGTAAAATAAAAACCGGAATCTTGCGATTCCGGAGGCCTTATATCGAAATGATATAAGGCGGGTTGACGATCTATAATTTCCAATATAAGTATACATTAATATACACTATTTTTCAAGGTTGTCAAGAAAAGTTTTAACCTAAAAACTTTTCTTGATCCTTAAGGCCAATAGCCGAAGGAGCTTAGGGAATGCGTCAATCAACGGGGAAATTATCAATTTGTTATGGCCAGTGAACGAAGCAATCTCGACTGAGATTACTTCATCGCCTGTGGCTCTTCGCACGGCGATAGCCTGTTTACTGACCGGTTACAAAATTTACCAACTTTTTATTTGACATATAGTTTAATCTTTGATAAAATCAGTCAAGTGGCCGCTTGGGTTAGTTTTTGAGAAAACAGCTGCTCATTGCAGGAGAGCAAATATGGGAAAGTTTAAAGATTTCATGAAAAATTCTTTTAATTACATTTTAGGTCTATTTTCTAATGATATGGGAATTGATTTAGGCACGGCTTCAACCCTCGTTTATGTCAAGGGTGAAGGTGTAGTGCTTTGTGAGCCTTCGGTAGTGGCTATTAAACACGGCACCTCTTTAGTTAGGGCAGTAGGAGAAGAAGCTAAGCGGATGCTCGGTCGCACACCTGGTAATATTATCGCGATTAGGCCAATGAAAGATGGCGTTATTGCTGATTTTGAGATAACCGAAGCGATGTTGAGATATTTTATAAAGAAAGTCCACAAGCGCAGGGTTTTAGTCAGACCACGTATAGTCATTGCCATTCCTTCCGGAATTACGGAAGTCGAGAAGCGGGCGGTCAAGGATTCTGCTGAGCGGGCAGGCGCCAGGCAAGTAAAGTTAATCGAAGAACCTATGGCTGCAGCCATAGGCGTGGGCTTACCTATTCAGGATCCCATCGGCAATATGATTATTGATATAGGTGGTGGCACTACCGAGATTGCAGTAATTTCACTGGCAGGTATTGTTTTTTCTAGATCTATACGTATTGGCGGCGATGAGATGGACCAGGCAATCATTGAATATTTGCGCAAAACTTATAATGTGATGATTGGAGAAAGGACTGCCGAAGATATAAAGATAAAGATTGGTTCTGCCTATCCTTTAGAAGAAGAAATGACTTTGGAAGTCAAGGGTCGGGATCTGGTTGCCGGTCTGCCCAAGGCAGTAACCATAACCTCTGAAGAAATCAGAGAGGCGCTGCAGGAGCCACTGCGGGCAATACTTGAAACTACCAAAGTTTCTTTAGAGAGGACACCTCCTGAATTATCCGCGGATTTAATAGAACAAGGTATTGTCATGGCAGGAGGCGGTTCTCTATTAAGGGGTATTGATAAATTAATCTCCGAGGAAACGGGCTTACCTGTTCATGTTGCAGACGACCCTGTCACTGCGGTGGTTAATGGTACGGGCAAAGTCCTCAACGATATACGTTATCTTGACGATGTCACCGTTCCAGTAAAATCAGAAATGCGCTCTTAGTTAATTCGCCCAAACAACCCAGCGCTAATTTCTCTAGTTTCAACTTGATAACGTGAAATTAGCGCTAAGCGATGCGCTCCTTTAAGATGTGTTTAAATTTAGAAAAAAAACACTAATCTCTTTCCTCATCTTTGTTTTTCTGCTTTTATCCCTCTGTAGTTTTATCCCATCCATACGCAGGCCCCTGTTAAATATCTTTCGCTTCCCCTTAAGCGTATTGACAGTAATAAGAAAAGAAATCGGCGGGCTGGTTTTTTATCATAGAAATTTACTCCAGAGTGAAAAATTAAAAGAAGAAGTTTATCTTTTACAAAAAAAACTTAATGATACCACAGAGGTTTATCTGGAAAACACCCGCCTCAAAAAACTTCTTTCTTTTAAAACAAGTATCCCCTATAGAGTAATCGCGGCGCGGGTTATCGGCCGCGACCCTTCTAATTGGTCCTCGACTATAATTATTGACAAAGGAAGCGATAGCGGTATAAAAAAAGGTTTTGTCAGTATTAGTTTTTTGGGATTGGTGGGTCGGGTTATTGAGGTAAGTAGTTCTACCAGCAAAATTATTTTACTAAGCGACTCTGCCTTGTGTGTCTCGGCAATAATCCAGCGTAGCCGGCAAGAAGGTTTGGTGTGCGGCTCACTCGGCGGTTTGTTAATTATGAAATACCTGACCAAGGAAAGCGATATCAGGGTAAATGACGCCGTGATTACTTCTGGGTTGACAGATGTGTATCCCAAAGGTTTACTTATAGGTAGAGTCACAAATATAAATGAAGAGTTTTCAGGCTTAACTAGATATGCGGTAGTAAAACCCGCAGTTGATTTTTTGGGTTTAGAGGAAGTCTTGATAATTATCCCATGAGAAATTGGATTTTTCTCTTGATTGTTTTTATCTTTGCTTTGTTTCAAACCACAATATTGGATTATCTCAAAATCTTTGGTGTAAAGCCAAATCTTTTTTTAATCAGCATTGTTTTAGCGGGTATTTATTTTGAATGGCGATGGGCTTTATTTATAAGTTTGTTTAGCGGGATTCTGGGGGACATCCTTGGAATAAATAGATTCGGTATAAATACCTTGATTTTTGCATTATTGTGTTTCTTGGTTATACAATTGAATAAAAAATTATCCCTGGATAATTATTTCTTATCCAGTATAGTTACTTTTATCTGCGCCTTGCTTTATGCGGCGCTAACCTGGCTAATATCCTTGTATCTAAATAATTTTATTCCTCCCTCTGTTTTTTTGCGTATTGCATTTTTTGAAACATTATACACATCCATTATTTTCATAATCTTGCAGCGCTGTTATCACTGCGTAGGCGATAGTAATCACAGATTGATTCTATGAGGATAAAAGTTTTTAATTTAAGCATTATTTTTGTATTTTTATTTCTCTTTTTTAGCCTTTTAAATAACCAGATTATTCAAGGCGCAAAATTTAAAGAGCTTAGCAGGAGAAATTGTATTCGGCTTATACCCCAGTATGGAAGCCGAGGGAACATCCTTGATGCGCAAGGCAATATTATTGTAGGCAGTTCTATTTCTTACGATGTAGTGATTTTCCCTCAACCGAGAGAAGAGGTAGATAAAACACTGATAGAACTGTCCAAGATTCTTAATATAAGTTTTAAGGAACTAAAAACAAGATTTATCACGGGTTTTGTTGCGCCGGGTGTCCCGGTTACCATAGCAAAGAACATAAGCCAAAAAAAGGCGGTTGCCCTGGAGGAGGAAAGATTTGTCTTTGGGAGCGTTATCGTAGAACCAACTACCTTACGCTATTATCCCTACGGAAAACTCGCCTCCCATGTTCTTGGTTATATAAGTGAAATTGACCGTTGGCGCCTGACAAAATTATCCGATTACGGTTATAAGACTAAAGACCTGGTTGGCTTCGGCGGCGTGGAAGAGAAATACGACTATTATCTGCGACAGGAAGACGGAGGATTATCAGTGGAGGTGGACCACCGCGGGAGATTTACTCGCGTCTTGGGTTTTAAGCCCCCAACCAGCGGCAAAGACTTACAACTGACGCTGGATTTAAGGATACAGAGAATAACCGAAGATGTCCTGGGAGATAAAAAGGGGAGTGTTATTGTTATGAATCCTGAGAATGGAGAAATTATGGCCATGGCCTCAAGTCCCGGTTTCTCGCCCGATTTATTTGTTAAGAAATCAAGTAATTCTATTGTCGGGCTTTTTAATAACCCTGATGCGCCGCTATTGAACCGTTCAATCAGCGGTGTTTTTCCACCGGGCTCGGTATTCAAACTTATAGTTGCAATTGCTGCGCTTGAGACAGGAAAAATAACTTTGAATACGCGCTACCCCTGCCGAGGAGAGGTTATTGTGGGAAGTAGGCAATTTAATTGCTGGGATATACATGGTGAAGAGAATTTATTAGAGGCGATTGCGCATTCCTGTAATGTGTTTTTTTATAAGACCGGCCTTCTTATAGGAGCGCAGTTGATTCATGATTACGCGCTCAGAATGGGTTTATCAAAAGCCAGTTCTATTGAATTACCTTACGAGGCATCTGGATTTGTGGCTGATCCATTATGGGAAAAAATATATAAATTCCGCAGATGGTATCAGGGTGATACTGCTAACTTTGCTATCGGACAGGGAGAGTTATTAGCGACCCCCTTACAATTGATACGGATGATGGCGGTGTTTGCCAACAAGGGCAGACTTGTCAGCCCTTATATAGTTAAGGCAATAGAAGGTAAAGATGTTTCTATTCGACGTAGAAGGATTGCGGATCTGCATTTTAAAGACAACAGTATAAATAAAATTAGAGAAGGATTAAGAGCGGTTGTTTCAGACTCAGGCGGCACAGCGCATATATTGTCTGGTTTGCCTGTTGATGTTGCTGGTAAAACTGGCACTGCCCAGACTTTTAGTGGTTTAGCTCATGGATGGTTTTTAGGATTTTTCCCTTTCCAGAATCCAAAATTTGTCATTTGTGTATTTTTAGAACACGGCGGTTCTGGATACGCTGCAACTGTTGTCAGTAAGACAATTATTGAGTCGATGATTCAGCAAGGACTATTGTAATTAGAAACTTTACACTCCAAGCCCCTTCCAGACGTTTTGAAAGCGCTTTCCTAAAACCCCTGTTTTACCCTTGAATTCGCTTACCTACGTGATAAAGGGGACTGTCCCTGACCTTATTAAATCATCCGTATTTGACTAAGGATGGGTGGAAAAAGTTGCGAGATATTGAGGCGGGGGAGGAGATTGCGGTAGTATCAGATAGTCTCGGTAATGCCGCTAGGTCTAATAATTGTGATTTTATCTCTTTTAACAATTACCAGGGCATCTTTGAAAAGGCCAAATACGTTTCTTTCTATCAGCGGCCTCAAGACCGCAAGAAGAGTAAGGGGCATAAAGGGATTGATTTTAAAGAGGACTATTCCTTTGTGGGTTCCCAAAGGAAACCTATAAAGACTACCAAAGTCATTATCCAGAGTGACTATAATCCTATTTTCTTTTCTACAAAAAGAGGTGATCTCTCCATCGCTTGCTTGCTGCATCCCTATGTTTTTAGCTTTGATGATATCGTAGCCGGCCTTTTGCAAGAGATCAACTCCACACTGAAAGAAACAGTGATCGGCAAACAACCTCACTTAATTAACCTCTTGGATAAGAACCTCTTCATTTTTGAAAATAGCCGCTGCATAATGAAGGCAGGCCTTGATATCTTCAACAGTGATATCAGGATAGCATTCTCGGATGATCTGTTCAGGGATAAGTCCTTGTTCAATGAGTTCCAGAATCATATAGACAGGTATCCGCGTTCCCTTGATACACGGCTTACCAAAGCAGACCTTCGGATCAATAGAGATTCTTTCTTGCGGAGAATGATTAGCCATTATTCCCACCTCCAAACAGAACTATACCACAAAATAATAGCTGCGTCAAGTTTTCTACGGTGCCAAAGCAGCTGAAATAGGACAGATTCTAGAGAATCTGATGAACCTTTTGGGGGTCCTGTCCGTCTACGACATTGAGGTTGAAGACGCGCATAACTTTGTGGTATACCTAGGGGACAGTTTCCTGTATACCTAAGGGACACTTTCCCGATTGGTTTGGAAAGCGTCTCCAAATACCACATAAGGTCAATGCGCTTTTGGATATGGGGGGTTAAGAAATCATCTGTATTTGACTAAAGATGGGTGGAAGAAGTTGGAAGAGATAAACGTAGAAGAAAAGGTGGCAATGACAGGAAGAATTAATGAACGGGTCTTGTCTGTATACTCTTCCTATGGTCAATATACATTAAAATTAGCACAAAGACTAAAAATACAAAAGCTGCTGACAGAATTAACATCTCTAATCTCCTTTTTCTTTAGGTTGAATGAAGATGCTACCAATAAAAAATATCAAACACGCCACTGCCAAGAATACTTTCAGTATTCCAGGGAATTTTTCAAAGAAATAACTCGCCAACCCAACAGCAAAGATGGTTTTTCCCAAGTCAGAAACTATCTTGGCAATAAATTCTCGGCGATTCTTAGTTATTATTTCCATCAATCCAAAATATATCATATTATTGAGAATCTGTCAAGGTTCTCTCTTGGTAGGGT